>JAYTDH010000283.1:0-45965 GCA_043736095.1 Gemmatimonas sp. | reverse complement strand
ATCCACGACGACGCCCGCGTTCAACTCGCCAACGTGAAGGCGGACATCGAAGCGCTCGACCGCGCGCGCCGCGGGTATCTCGCCCAACTCCGCACGCTGGCCGAGCGGCATCTCGCCGAGGTGGAGTCGCTCGAGCAGGTCCCCGCGCCGGGAGCACATCTGCACGGATGAGTACGCTGCTCGACGCCCCGCACCCGATGCTCCCCACTCCCGCTGATGTTGACGCGGCAGTGGCGTCGATTCGCGCGCGCTCGTCATTCGTCCCCGATGTCGGCATCATCCTCGGCACCGGACTCGGCGGGCTCGCCGACGCCATCGCGATTGAGTGCGCGATCGAGTACGCCGACATTCCGCACTTCCCGCTCTCCACAGTGGAGTCGCACAGCGGGCGGCTGCTGCTCGGCACGCTCAATGGCAAGCGCGTCGTGGCGATGCAGGGGAGGTTTCATCGGTACGAGGGCTACTCGCTGCAGCAGGTGACGTTTCCCGTACGCGTGTTGCGCGCTCTCGGGGCGGAGTTGCTCGTGGTCTCGAATGCGTGCGGTGGCATCCGCGCCGACTGGGCGCCAGGGGACCTGATGTTGATCGCCGATCACATCAACTTGCTCGGCGATAATCCGCTCATCGGACCGCATCACGCGGAGTGGGGCGCGCGGTTCCCGGACATGAGTGCGCCGTACGACGAGAACCTGCGTTCGATCGCGATTGAGGTCGCGAAACAGCAGGGGACGACAGTGCGCGAAGGGGTGTATGCCGCGGTGATGGGGCCGAACCTCGAGACGCGCGCCGAGTACGCGATGCTCCGCACGCTCGGCGCCGATGTCGTGGGGATGAGCACGGTACCCGAGGTGATTGTCGCGCAGCAGATGGGGATGCGCGTCCTCGGCATCTCAATCATCACGGATGCCTGTGTGCCCGAGACGTTGCAGCCGGCGTCGCTTGCGAAGATCCTCGCCGTCGCTGCGATTGCCGAGCCCAAGCTCACGGCGCTCGTGAGCGGCGTGCTGGAGGTCGCGTGACCGAATCGACGATGCAGTTCCGCCAGATTTCCGCCGAGCTCACACCCGACGCGCTTGAGCAGGAAGTCGCCGCGCGTTGGACGCGCGACGGCGTGTTCGAGGCGGCGCAGGCGCAGAACGCGGACAAGCCGGCGTGGGTGTTTTACGAGGGGCCGCCGACGGCGAATGGTCGCCCCGGGATTCACCACGTGTTCGCGCGTACGCTCAAGGATCTCTTCTGCCGACATCGCGCGATGCTAGGGCATCACGTGCCGCGAAAGGCCGGCTGGGACACGCACGGGCTCCCCGTGGAGATCGAGGTTGAGAAGTCGCTCGGCATCAGCGGGAAGCAGGATATCGAGCGCGTGGGCGTGGCGGAGTTCAATCGGCTCTGCCGTGAAAGTGTGTGGAAGTACAAGGGCGACTGGGAACAGCTCAGTAGTCGCATGGGATATTGGCTCGACTACGCTGATCCCTACGTCACGTACAGCAACGCGTACGTGGAGAGTGTCTGGTGGGCGTTGAAGACGCTGCACACCAAGGGCGTGCTGTATCAGGGGCACAAGATTCTCCCGTACTGCGCACGCTGCGGAACAGCGCTTTCGTCGCACGAACTCGCGCAGGGCTACGAGGATGTCGAGGACCCATCGGTGTACGTGGCGCTCGACTTAGTGGATGACGCGTCAGGGTCGCAGCACACAGGTCTCGTGCCTGCGGCCGCCGTGCGCCGGCGCATCATCGTCTGGACGACGACGCCGTGGACGCTCGTCTCGAACGTCGCGCTCGCCGTGAATCCGGGGCTCACGTATATCGAGCTGCGTAAAAAGAATGTGACGGACTGGACAATCATCTTGGCGGAGTCACGCGCCCCCGGTGTGCTCGGGAAAGATTTCACGGAGCGGTGGGATCTCGTGTGCGCGATGCGTGGCGAGGATCTCGTCGGGATGCGCTATAAGCGTCCGCTCGACTGGGCCGCGTTTCCCGACGAGGGGAAGACGGAGATCATTGTCGGCGAGGAGTTCGTCTCCGCTGAGGATGGATCGGGTGTCGTGCATATGGCGCCGGCGTTCGGCGCCGATGACTACGCGGCGGGACAGCGGCACGGGCTCGCCTTCTTGAATCCCGTGAACTCGCGCGGTGAGTTTCCGGCGGACATGCCGCTCGTGGGTGGGCAGTTCGTCAAGACGGCCGATCCGGTGATCATCGAGGAACTGGAGCGCCGCGATCAACTCTGGAAGTCGCAGAAGTTCGTGCACTCGTATCCGCACTGCTGGCGCTGCGGTACGCCGCTGCTCTACTACGCGCGCGGTAGCTGGTTTGTGCGCACGACCGACTACAAGGATCGGATGATGGCGCGCAACGGCGCTGTCAATTGGAATCCCCCCGAGGTGGGCGCGGGGCGATTCGGCAGTTGGCTCGAGAACAACATCGACTGGGCGATCTCGCGTGACCGTTACTGGGGCACGCCGCTCCCGGTGTGGGTGAATGACGAGGATGCGACCGAGATCGACGTCATCGGCTCGTACGCGGAGCTCGCTGAGAGGATTGGTCGGGCGCTTCCGGCGGACTTCGATCCACACAAGCCGCATATCGATCAGTACAGTTGGCCCGCGCCGAGCGGAACGGGAACGATGCGCCGCGTGAACGAGGTGATCGACACCTGGTTCGACTCGGGGTCGATGCCGTTTGCGCAGTGGGGTTTCCCGCATCAGGCTGGGAGCGCCGAAAAGGTTGCGCGCTACTTCCCAGCAGATTTCATCGCCGAGGGCGTGGACCAGACCCGTGGTTGGTTCTACTCGCTGCTGGCGATTGCCACCGGACTCGGTGATGCGTTGCCGGGCAACAGTGATGCTGAGGGGTCGCCGTACCGCGCGGTCGTGGTGAACGACCTGGTACTCGACGCCAACGGACAAAAGATGTCGAAGTCGCGCGGCAACACGGTCGACCCGCACGCCGTGATGCAGCGCCACGGCGCCGATGCGGTGCGCTTGTTCTTGATGTCGAGCTCCCAGGTGTGGGTGCCGCGGCGATTCGACGAAGCAGTGATTCGCGAGACGGCGGGGCGATTCCTCGTGACGTTACGCAACATTTACAGCGGGATTTTCGCGCAGTACGCGAACTTCGGGTGGGCGCCATCGGCCGCCGATCCGGCGGTCGCGGCGCGTCCGGTGCTTGATCGCTGGGTGCTGTCGCGGCTGGCGGCGGTGGAGGCCGAGGTCGACGCGGCGCTCATCCGCTTCGATGCCACGGCGGCCTCGCGCGCGGTGATGGAATTCGTGAGCGAAGATGTCGCGAACTGGTATGTGCGATTGAATCGCGCGCGGTTCTACGATGTGGCGACTGAGGACAATCGTGCCGCTTTTGCCACGCTGCACGAGGTGCTCGTCGTGACCAGTCGCCTGCTCGCGCCCTTCGCGCCCTTCGTGTCCGATTGGATCCATTACGAGCTGACAGGGCGGTCGGTGCACCTCGCGGACTTCCGTCGGACCGCAGCGAGCAGTGCTACGGCGTTGCTTGAGCGCGACGAGGGGCTGGAGTCCGCGATGGGTGCGGCGCGAGCGCTCGCTACATTGGGCCGGGCCGCCCGCGAGGCGGCCGGCATCAAGGTGCGTCAGCCGCTCGGTGCGCTCACCTGCGTGGCGCCGGGTATTGCACCGTCGTGGTACGCGATGATCGCGCCAATTGTCGCCGCCGAGCTCAATATTAAGCAGGTGACTTTTGCCGATTCTGCCGCCGACTGGGTGCGGCTTGACGGCAAGGCGAACTTTCCGGTGCTCGGCAAGATTGTCGGCGCGGCCATGAAGGCGACCAAGCCGATTGTCGAAGGCCTCGATCAGGCGCAGTTGCGGACGATCGAGCAAGGTGGCACGGTCATTGTCGAGGTGCCGGGGCACGGGGCGTTGGAGCTCGATGCCACGCGCGTGGCGATTAGTGCGAAGGCGTCGACGTCGATGGTGGTGCAGCAGGGTGAGGGACTCTCGGTGGCGCTCGATCCGGCGTTGACGCCGGCGTTGCGGAGCGAGGGAATGGCGCGTGAAGTGGTGAGCCGTGTGCAACGCCTCCGCAAGGAGTCGGGACTCGCGGTGAGTGATCGGATTCGGCTCGCCGTGGCGACGCCGCAGGAGGTGCAGGACGCCCTTCACGTGCATCGTGCGTGGATGGCCAGTGAGGTGCTCGCCACCGAGATTATCTTCGCGGATGAACTCTCGGCGGGCATGGTGTGGCAGGCGCAGGCCGAGGTGGACCTCGACGGTCCGGCCGCGCGCATCGCTCTTTCCAAGGACAACTGAGATGGCCGACAAGACCACCCCCGTGGGCGAGAAGAAGTACAAGCCCTTCCCGAAGAAGCAAATCACCTACTTCGAGAAGCGCCTTCTCGAAGAGCGCCGGCGCGTGCTCAAGGAGCTCGGGCACTACGACGAGACCTTCGGCAACACGCCGCAGGGCGCCGACGGCGACCTGAGCGCGTACTCGTTCCACATGGCCGACCAAGGCACCGACGCGATGGAGCGTGAGAAAGCGTTCCTCTTCGCCTCCAAGGAAGGGCGCTTCCTCTGGCACGTCGATCAGGCGCTGCGTCGGTTGTATCGCACGCCCAACGAGTTCGGGAAGTGCCATCAGTGCGGCGGCGAGGTCGGCTATGATCGGCTCGACGCGCTTCCGCACGCGCGCTTCTGCATCGACTGCAAGACCCGTGAGGAAGATGGGAAGAAGTGATCCCGGAGGACTCGCGCCGATGCCCATGTTCGGGCTCGTCGGTGCGATTGTCCTCGTGGATGCGTTCACCAAGTTGCTGGCCGTGGATCGGCTCGTGCCAGTCCATCTGCCGCATCCGGTGGTCGGTGAGTGGGTGCGTCTGACTCTCGTCTACAATCGTGGCGCCGCGTTCGGGTTGCATCTTGGCCCCTGGTCGCGATGGATTTTCGTCGCGCTCACCATTGTCGCGCTCGTCGTGCTCTGGTCGCTGTATCGGACGAGTGCGCCGGAGGCGCGACTCCGTGTCCTCGCGCTGGCGAGTGTCGCGGGTGGCGCCATCGGCAACGTGGTCGATCGCCTGCGCTGGTCGCGCGGCGTGGTGGACTTTCTCGACGTCGGCGTCGGGGACTGGCGCTGGCCCACGTTCAACGTCGCCGACGTCGCCGTGAGTTGCGGCGCGATTGCCCTCGCCCTCGTGCTCTGGCGCGAGGATGTACAGGCGGCGCGCGACTCCGTCGACACCCCCCATGCCCCATCCTCCTGACATGACCACGCCTCTCGCCCCCGGACGCCACTCCTTCACCCTTGGGGACGAGGACATCGGCGCACGCCTCGATCTCGTGCTCGCCCGACTGATCGGCGGCTCACGCACGCAGGCCGCCACGCTCATCGCCACAGGACGGGTGACGGTCAATGGTCGCGCCGAGCGCGCCAGTTTCCGCCCAGAAGGCGCGGAGCAGGTGGAGCTCGAAATCCCGGCGCCAGTCGGCCGCGAGATTGTCGCCGAACAGATTCCCATCCGCGTCGCCTTTGAGGATGACGATCTCGTGGTGGTCGATAAGCCCGGTGGTATGGTCGTGCATCCCGCCCCAGGCAACTGGACCGGCACCCTCGTGAACGCGCTCATGGGGCGGGGACAAGGACTCGCCGAGGGCGGAGGGCCGGAGCGCGCGGGACTAGTTCACCGTCTCGACAAAGAGACAAGCGGCCTCCTAATCGTCGCCAAGAGCGAGCGAGCGCACCGACTCATGAGCACGCAGATCGCCACCCGCGCAGTCAAGCGGCGCTACGCGGCGCTCTCGTGGGGGCATCTCGACGAGGACAGCATCACCGTCGACAAGCCCATCACCCGCGACCCGAACGACCGCCTGCGGATGGCCGTGCGACCGGACGGCCGTAGCGCGCTGACGGATTTCGTGCGCCTCGCGCGCTTTGACTCGGTCGATCTGCTGCGCGCCGAGCTCCACACCGGCCGGACCCACCAGATCCGCGTGCATCTGAACGCCATCGGGCATCCGGTGGTGGGGGACGACACCTATGGCGGTGGCGGTGGCCGGAGGCTGATGGACCTTCCGCCGAAGCGGCATTTCCTTCATGCCGCCTGGCTCGTCTTTAGTCATCCGGTGTCTGGGGAGATCATGGACCTCCGATCCCCGCTGCCGGAGGAGTTGCGGAAGTCGTTGGCCCGGGCGGCGGAGGACCCCTCGTTGTTTGCTCGGCCCGACGCGCTGGAGTACTTTGGCTTCTATAGAGCGGATGACTGATTTGTCGGGGTTTGATGGCACGGAAACGGGGTTGTTGCCCGAGGCGGGAGGGCCGCGTTATCTGGTGGCGCGCTCGGCTGGGCAACAGGTCGCGATTCCGCTCGAAGAAACACGAGAGATTATTGCCGTGAAATCTCTCACGCGGCTGCCCGGTGCCCCCGCGTGGGTGGCGGGATTGCTGAACCTGCGTGGGTCGGTGCTGACAGTGATTGATCTGGATGTGCGGTTGGGCGGTGCGTCCGCCGTGGGTCCGGTGATTGTGGTGGAGTTGGAAGGCCGGATGTTTGGCCTGCGCGTGACGGAAGTGCTCGCGGTGCAGACGGCGACTGCGGCCCCCGGGCCGGTTGAGGCCGCGCGCTCCGCGGAAGGTGTGGTGAGTGGGATGGTACCGGTCGGCGCTAGTGCCGCGCTGGTGCTCGACGTGGCGGCCCTTCAGCACTCGGCGTTGGCCGAGCGGTAGCGGGGTCGGACATCTGACCTGACACGGACTCAGGGGGGTATGCGTGGCTCCGACGGTGCTGATCTGCGACGATGCGATCTTCATGCGCACGATGGTTGGTGACATCCTGACGCAGGCAGGCTTCGAGATCGTGGGCGAAGCAGAGACGGGAAAGCAGGCGGTTGAGCGCTACAAGGCGCTTCGGCCTGACCTTGTCACAATGGACATCGTGATGCCCGATATGGGCGGCATCGATGCAGTCCGCGAGATCACTGCGTTCGATCCTGGGGCAAAAGTCCTGATGTGCAGCGCCATGGGGCAGCAGTCGCTCGTGGTGGAGGCGATTCAGGCCGGTGCCAAGGATTTCGTGGTGAAGCCCTTCCAGCCGAGTCGCGTGCTGGAAGCGGTGCAGCGGGTCCTCGGCTGATCGGGGGAGCGGTCCCCGACCTGTCATGGATCCCTCCCGCTACGCCGACCTCTTCCGCACCGAGAGCCGTGACCAGCTCTCGACGGTAAATCGCGCCCTGCTCGCGATCGAGCAGGGGGATGAGTCGCGTGAACCAGTCGACGCGATCTTTCGCGGCGTGCACACGATCAAGGGGATGAGCGCGACGATGGGCTACACGGCCGTCGCCGAGTTCTCGCACGAGTTGGAGTCGCTGCTGGAGAAGGTGCGCGATGGCGAGCAGGGGATTAGCGCCGAACTCATGGACGCCCTTTTTGCCGCGGCCGATGCGCTCGAAGATGGCGTCGAGCACGCGCGCGACGGCGGGACCATGAACGAGGCGATGCGGCGCGCGCTCGAGCGGCTCCACGACGTGGCAGGAGGGCGCTCCACTGCCGAATTCCGGATTCCGCGCCAGAGCGGTGCGATGATGTTGCCGCCGATGTTGCCGCCTGAGGTGCTGGCCCCGAGTGCCGCACTCGACGGCCCGGGGACACTCGTGCACGTGGTGCAGGCGCCAACGACGATGCTCGCTGGGGTGCGCGCGTTCATGGTGATCCAGCGGCTGCGTGAACTCGGTGAAGTCCTCGGCGCTGACCCGACCGTGGAGCGACTGCAAGCGGCGACGACGCCGCAGACCTTCACGGTGCGATTGACGACGAGTGCGGGCGTTGCCGAACTCGAGCGCGCCGTGCGTAGTGCGGGAGATGTCGCGACCGTGCGCATCGAAGAACGTGCGCCCGCGCCAGTCGCGCGGCCGTCGACACCGGTGATGATCGAGGGCCGCACCCCGATGCGTCCTTCCACGCCGGTGCTGATTGAGGGGCGCACGGCAGAGCATCCGATTGACGACGTCGATGCGCCGCGTCCGCACCGGCGCGCGAGCGATCCGCTTCGACGCGCGAGTGACCACATGGCGGGAGCGGATGCGCTCGGGCCCGCCGAGCGAGGCGCCGCGCCGCGCGCGCGTCACGTGCGCATCGAACTCGCGCGGCTCGACGCGTTGCTCAATCTGGTCGGTGAGTTGGTGATCGTACGCGGACGCCTACAGGCCGTGGCCCGCGACGTCGCCAATCCCGCGCTCGCGGAAGTGATGGGCGAAGCGACGCGATTGATCGGGGATCTGCAGGCGGAGATCATGACGAGTCGCCTTGTGCCGGTCGGGCAAGTATTCGACCGCTTCCCGCGACTCGTGCGTGACGTCGCGCGCCAACTCGGCAAGGATGTGCTGTTCAGCATCGAAGGCAAGGAGATCGAGATTGATCGCTCGGTGCTCGATGAGATTGGCGAGCCGGTGGTGCATCTCCTCCGCAACGCGGTCGATCACGGATTGGAGATGCCCGATGTACGCGAGGCGGCGGGAAAGGCGCGCGCGGGCCGACTCATCCTCGCCGCCTATCGCGATCGCAGTGCGGTAGTCGTGACGGTGAAGGACGACGGCAAGGGAATCGATCGGACGAAAGTGTTGGCGCGCGCACTGGCGTTGGGTCTCGTCCCGCCCGGCACGCATCTGCTCGACGACGACACGCTCCTGCGGTGCATCGCGCATCCAGGGTTCAGTACGTCGGAGCAGGTGACTGAGGTCTCCGGCCGCGGGGTTGGCGTGGATGCGGTGATCAGTCGCACACGCGCGCTCGGCGGCACGGTGGAGATGACGTCGGCCCCCGGGAATGGCACGCAGATCACACTGCGATTGCCGGTCACGCTGGCGATCGTGCGAGCGGTGCTCGCCCGCGTGGGCACGGAGCGCTACGCGCTACCGCTGACGCACGTGCGTGAGACGTTGGCGCGCGGGCCTGCGCTGGTGCGTCCGGTGCAGGGGCGAGACATGCTCGTGCTGCGCGACGAAGTGATGCCGTTGATGCGGTTGCGCGATGTGGTGCGGCTCGGTGGAGCGGCCGACGACGAGCACGAGGAGATTGTGGTGATGGAACGCGGGGACCGACGGGCGGGCCTCATCGTGGATGAACTGATCGGCCAGGAGGATATTGTGGTGAAGGCCTTCGATGGCGCGCGTGACGGACTCGCGCTGTTCAGCGGCGCGACGATCCTCTCCGATGGCGCTCCAGCGCTCATCATGGACGTAGGGAGTCTGTTATGAGCCGCCACACCCCGTCGGACGATGTGCGCCAACTCTCGCAGGCGGCGATCGACGCGATGCGTGAGGTCGCCAACATCGGTGCCGGTCACGCGGCGACCGCGCTCTCGCAGATCACCGGGCAGCGGATCATGATCTCCGTCCCGCGCATCAACATCACCACGCTCGACAACGTGCCGAACACGATCGGCAACGCCGAGGAGCCGGTTGCCGCGGTGGCAATCCGAGTGGACGGCGATCTCACGGGCGTCACGCTCCTGGTCTTCCCGCAGCCGATCGCCCTCCGTGTGGCCGGCCTGATGATGGGCAAGCGCGTCGATGAACTGGGCGTGATTGAAGAGTCGGCGCTCAAGGAGGCCGGGAATATTCTCAGCGCCGCGTACCTCAACGCGCTCGCCGAGTTCCTGAAAATGCGAATCCTGAACTCGCCACCCATACTCGCGGTCGATATGAGCGATGCCGTGCTCAGCTCGACGTATCTCGAGGCCTCGCAGGGTGCGGAGTACGTGTTCTGCGTGGAGAGCGAGTTTCAGTTGCAAAACGATACCGCACCGCTGCGCGGGTATTTCCTGCTCCTGCCGGATCCGCCGAGCCTTCGGGCAATGCTCAACGCCATCAACGTCTCGTGACACATCCGGCTGCGCCCACAGTTTCTGAGCGGGACCGTGAGGTCCTGCGTGGATTTGCGCACCGGATTGATCCGGCGGACGCGGGCGCGCACAACAACCTCGGCGTGCTCTACTACACGAAGGGGTTGAACGAAGAAGCGGTCGAGTCCTTCACCAAGGCGCTCGATCTCGATCCGAAGATGCAGGTGGCGCAGCGGAATCTGGAGATTGCGTACTTCAACACCGGCTACTACGACACGCGCGTCGCAGCGCTCCGCGAGCGGCTCCGCGTTCGCGCCGATGATCGCGAGGCGCGGTGGGAACTCGGCCGTGCCTTCGCCCTTCTTGGTCAGCCCGAGGATGCGATTCCCGAGTTCCAGGCCCTGCTTGGCCTTCGCCCGGGCGACGTCGGCGTGATGATCCAACTCGGTCTCGCCGAAAAATCGGTGGGCCGATTGGGTGTTGCGCTGAGCTGGTTCCGCACCGCCGCGTCGCGCGACCCACAAAGCTCGTTGCTGCAGTTCTACCTCGGCGAGGTGCTCTACAATCAGGGCGCCTTTGACGAAGCGCTGATGGCACTGCAGCGGAGCATCGCGCTGAATCCGGACAACCCGGATGCACACTTTCTTCTCTCGTTCGTGTACGGCGACATGGGACGTCACGACCAGGCGCAGCAGGCGTCGAAGCGTGCAGTGCATCTGAATCCGTCGCTGTCGCGTGCGCAGGCGAATCTCTCGCTCGATGAGTACGACCCCAAGAAGTACGAGGCGCTGGTACCGGGGCGGCAGGCGAGGAAGTCGCAGCAGCAGATGCGGATTGCCGAAGGCGAACCGCTCGCGCACTACACGCTCGGGCAGGCCTTCCGACAGCAAGGGCTAATCCCCGAGGCGATGCGCGAGTACCAACTCGCGCTCGATCGCGGCGAGGATCGTGCGCTCGTGGTGCAGGCGACGGCCGAGTTGCATCTGCTCAAGAAGGAGCCGCTCGCGGCGATTGCGCTCTATGACGAACTGCTCGCCGCTCGGTCCGACAGCCCGAAGCTCTGGAATGAGCGGGGCGTTGCGCTGCATCAAACGGGCGATCACCACCAGGCGGCGGAGAGCTATCGGCAGTCCCTCGCGGCTGACTCCGTGTACGCCATCGCTCGCAATAACCTGGCGGTGTCGCTCTTTCACGCGGGCCAGCCGGATGAGGCGGTCGATGAGTTCCGCGCGGCGTTGCACGATGCGCCCGGATTCACGAAAGCGCGCCTCAACCTCGCGCTGCTGCTGATTCGTGGGAAGCGATACCAGCTCGCGCTCGAGACGTACCGTCAGGTGCTCGACTACGCACCAGAATCCGCCACGGCGTGGAATGGCGTCGGCCTCGTGCTCGCCGAACTGCGACGCTTCGAGGAGGCGCGCACGGCGTATGCGCGCGCGATCCAGTCTGATCCGGAGTACGCCGAAGGCCACTACAACCTGAGCTTCACGCTCGCCAATCTCGGTGACCACGCTGGGGCGCTGCGCGAGACCAAGCGCGCTCTCGAGATCGATCCCTACTACGTGCCTCAGTCGTTCCAGCTGGCTATCGACCTCGAGTTCGAGGATGCGAACCTGACGGTCGTTCCCGACCTCGGCGGCGAGCAGCGCGTCAGCCAGGGCGTCGAGACGTTCGCATTCGACCGCACACTCCTCGACTCGATCTTCACGCAGCTTGAGTCCCCGTCGGCACCGGATCCAGCGTTGGTGGCCAAGGTTGACGGCGACCTGTACGGCCTCGCCGTGGACTACCTGTCGAAGGGGCTGGTGGATCGTGCGATGGCCGAGGTGCGGCGCGTCATGGGACGCGGCGGCGATGCGGCGCGCGGCGACATCCTCCTCGGTGAAGCGTTCGGACGCCAAGGGGCGTGGGGCGATGCGCTCGAGCGATTCGAGGCGGCATTGCGTGCGCACCCCGATCATCCCGAGGCGCTTCGCGGCGAGACGCAGTGCTTGCTCATGCTCGGACGCGGACTCGACGCGACGGTGCCGGCGGCGAAACTCCTCGTCGCGCTCCCCAACGATGTAGATGCGCTGTTGCTGATCTCCACTGCACGCTTCGAGAGCGGCGATCCCGAAGGCGCGCTCCTGGTGTTGGATCAGGCGCGTGCGGTGGATCCGAATCGCGCCGAGGTCCTTCGCGGCATGGGCAATGTCACGAAGGCGATGGGAAATCTCGATGCCGCAATCGCCGCGTATCGCCACGCGCTCTCGCTCGACGGCGACTTCGCTGCGGTGCGCTACGACTTGGCCCAGCTGCTGACACAGCGCGGAGACTACGACGAGGCCGAGCGTGAATTGCTCGCCGCGTTGGATGTCGTGCCGACGTACGCCGACGCCACGCTCGCGCTCGCCGCATTGCATCGCGTGCGCGAACGCAGCGCGGCGGCGCTCGCGCTCCTCGTGGAGTTTCTTGATCGCGATCCCTACAGTTTCGATGGGCTCGTTGCGCTCGGCGAATTGTTGATGGAACTCGGCCGTCCGGCCGACGCGACGTACGCCTTCCAGCGCGTGCTCCGGTACGATCCCGGCCATATCGGGGCGGTGTTCCACATGGGCGTGCTCCTCGCGGGGCGCGAGCGGTATCGAGAGGCACTCGCCTGTTTCCGCCGCGTCGCGGAGTTGGATCCAGCTGGCGAGTTCGCACGCCGCGCGTTCCGCGAGGCGCGGGCAGTGCAGCATCGTCTTGAAGGCGCGGACGCTGACGAGGAGAACGGCTGATGGCGATCGAAGGACCGCTCGCCGAACTCGGGATCCACGATGTCTTCCAGCTCCTTGATCTCAGCCGGAAGACGGGCACGCTCACGGTCACGTCTGCGCTGCGTGACAATCAGGGCGTGGTGCTCTTTGAGAACGGCAAGGTGATTTTCGCGTCGATCAAGTCGAATCCGCATCGCATCGGGGATCTCCTTGTGCGCTCCGGACGGCTGACCGATGCCGATCTCGCCACGGTTCGTGAGGCGCAGGAGGGCGGAGACCGTCGACGCTTCGGAGAGATCCTCGTGGCGCTCGGACTCGTGACCGAGCGCGAGATGGAGCGCCAGATGCGGCTGCAAATTGAGGCGGTCGTCTTCGAGTTGATGTCTTGGTCGGAGGGGAACTTCCGATTCGATGAGGGCTTGAGCGAGGATGCGTTGCTCTACGCCTCGACGCCGCTCGGCATCGAATCGCTGCTCATGGAAGGGGCGCGCCGCATCGACGAATGGTCGCGCATCGCCGACCGTGTGCCGAATCTCTTGGTCATCCCCGACCTCGCGCCCGGCGACGCCGATCATCCCGGCCTGCTGGATCTTCTCCCACAAGAGTGGAAGGTGCTCGCCGAGATCGACGGAAAATCAGACCTGCGAGTGATCGCACAGAATATCGCGATGAGCGAGTTCGATGTCGCGCGAGTCGTGTACGGCCTCGTGAGCACGGGTGTGGTGTTGTTGCGCCACCCAGTACGCGCCAGCCACAGCTCGTTCGAGATCGAGCCGCGGATGTCGCAGATGCCGCCGCCGCGCTTCGTCCTGCCAAGCGCGCTGAAGCAGGGCGCCGCCGCGTTTCGCCGCGGCGCGCTGGCCGATGGAATCGCCACGTGGAGCGCGTTCCTTGAGAGCTCGGAGCGATTTCCAGGGGCGCCGGCAATCCGCGATGGGGTGACCGCGGCGTCGCGCCTGCTCGAAGTGCTCGATCGGGAGGTGCCCGTTGAGCGCTGAAGCGATTCGCGCGATGAGCGAACAGCTGGCGATTGATCCGACGAGCCTCGTCTTTCTTCCGCTCGCCGAGGCGTTGCTCGCGCGCGGCGAGTTGCCGAACGCGTATCGGGTCGCGCGCCGCGGCGCAGACCGCCACTTCCATCGCGCTGACGTCCATGATCTCGTGGCGCGGATCGCGCTGGAGCAGGGTGAGGAGGGCGCGGCCGAGCGCGCGTGGCTCGACGCGCTCGCGGTCGTCACCGATTTCGGCCCTGCGCATCGAGGGCTGGGCTTCCTTCGGTATCAGCAGGAGCGGTGGGCCGATGCCGAAACGCATCTCGCCGCCGCGCGCGCCGCGGCGCCTGGGGATCCAGCCGTTGAAGCGGCGTGGGCGCAGTTGCACGCTGCGCAGCGCGAGGCGTCGACTCCGGTGAGCACCGCGGCCGTCGCTGCGCCTGCCGCGCCTGCCGCGCCTGCTACGCCTGCCGCGCTCGCCGCTGCTGATGCACCGCTCGAGCCGTCGGATGCGTTGTTCAGTAGCGCGATCGGTGACACGCATCAGGTCGCGCTGCTCCTCGACGCCGATGGACTTGTGGTGGCGGGAGGCTATCGCACCGCAGATGGCAGCGATCTCGGTGCCGTCATCGGCGCGCATTTGAGCGGGGTGAGCGACGAGGCGACACGCGCCATGCGCCACTTCGGGCTCGGCGCGTGGACGCGCATTCTGCTCGAGAGTGAGGCCGCCACACTGATGATGACCCCGACGAACGAATGGCTTACGCTCGTGGCGGCGCCGCGCGATGTGCCACTTGGCTTCGTTCGCCGGACGCTCGATCAGTGCAACGCGCTCGCGCGTCGCTGGTTGGGAGAGGCGTCATGAATCCGTATCCGGCGTTGGTCTCCGCCATGACGCGCCACCGCGGCGTACTGGCGTGCATGGTCGTGATGGAGGATGATGGCATTCTCGTGGATGCCACGGCGCAGATCGGCGTGGACACGGCCGCGTTCGCGGCGCTCACCGCGTCGCTGTATCGCAAGGCGGCGCGCGCAGCATCGGCGGCCGGGTTTGGCGGTGTGAGTTTCTGCGAACTCGAGGCCGAGCGTGGGCGCGTGATCGCTGCTGGACGCAATGGACTCGTGATCATCGCCGTCGCTGAGCCCAAGGTGAATCTCGGACTCCTGCGCATCGAGCTGTTGCGCGCGGCGGGGGGGCTGTGATCCGACACACGATCTCTGTGGGCTGGGCTGACACGTCGCTCAAGCGTTTCGTGGACGATGCGCGGTTGCAGGTCGCGATTCTGATGCACACGAGTGGGCAGGTGCTCGCGCAGGTGGGCTTCCAGCGCTCACTCGATGTGCAGACGGCGTGCGCGCTCTCTGCGGCGATCAACGCCTCCGCCGAGCACCTCGGCACGATGGTCGACGGGACACCCTTCCGCGGCTTGCACTTCGCGGGCAAGACACGGCAGATGTTCCTCGGGCAGGTTCCATCGACCGGAGCGCTCTTGTTGGTGCTCGGCGTCTTCGACACCGAGAGCTCGTTGGGGATTGTGCAGTTGTACTTGAAGGAGCTGCAGGCGAACATCGCCGCCGCGGCACCCACGGCGGAACCTGACGAGCCCGCGCTCGCCGAGAACTTCGAGACCGATCTGAATCGGAACCTCGCTCAGCTGTTTGGGAGGGCCTGATGTCCCGCTCCATCGATCACACCGAGACCAAACTGTGAGCCTCGTCAACTACGCCACGCGCGAGATCACCTGCAAGATCGTCTACTACGGTCCCGGTCGGTCCGGGAAGACGACGAACTTGCACTACATCCATGGCCAAGTGCCTTCCGATCGGAAGGGGCAGATGGTCTCGCTCGCCACCCAGACCGATCGGACCCTGTTCTTCGATTTTCTACCGATTGATCTCGGATCAATTTCGGGCTTCACCACGCGTTTCCAGCTCTATACCGTCCCAGGCCAGGTGTACTATCAGACGACGCGCAAGCTTGTCCTCCAAGGCGCCGATGGTGTGGTGTTCGTCGCCGATTCCCAGCGTCGTCAAGTGCAGGAGAACATCGAGTCGCTGCAGGACTTGCACGCGAACCTCGCCGAGCAGGGCGTGGATGCGCGCACGATGCCGCTGGTGATTCAGTACAACAAGCAGGATCTCCCCCCCGAGTTGATTATGTCCATGCCGGAACTCGAGGAGGCGCTCAACTTCCGTGGTGTGCCGTCGTGCGCGGCGGATGCGCTACACGGGCCCGGGGTGTTTGAGACGCTGCGTGGAATCTCTGAACAGGTCCTGCGCAAGCTGAGCGCTGGACGAGGCGGGGCCTGAGATGCGGCTTGATCCACGGCTCACGTTTGAGCGACTCGTCATCGGCGGCGCGAACCGGATGGCGGCCGCGGCCGCGCGTGCGGTCGCCGAGTCGCCGGGGACCACGTACAATCCGCTCTTCATCTACGGTGGATCGGGGCTTGGGAAGACGCATCTGCTGACCGCCACGGCGCACCTGATTAAGCAACTGCAGCCGAATGCCGAGATTGTCGCGCTCACGATGGACGAGTTCTCTGAGCAGTTTCACGCCGCGGTGAGCGCCGGTGAGACGAGCGCGTTCGGGCACCGACTCGCGCGCGTGGACCTTCTGCTCCTCGATGATCTCCAGTTCCTCACCGGACGTCGCGAGATGCAGGCCGAGCTGTTGCGGCTCTTCACCGTGATGCAGAGCGAGGATCGCCAGATCGTCTGCGCGAGTGATCGCCCGCCGGCGGAGATATCGGACGTTGACGAGCGCTTGATCTCGCGCCTCTCGGGAGGGCTCGTCGTTGATGTCGGGCTGCCGGAGTACGAAGCGCGTGTGGCGATTCTGCGCGCGGCGAGCGCCGAGCGTGAGCTCCGAGTGCCCGATGAGATCGTCGACCGCCTCGCCAAGCGCGGCATCGTCAGCGTGCGCGAGTTGCAAGGCCTGCTCAATCAGTGGATCGCTCAGGTGGCGATGGGCGGCACGATGGCGCCGCCGCCGCGCGCGGGCACCGTCGGTGCGTCGACGGCGAGTGGTGAGTTCCTCTCGTTCCTCTCCGATGTCGCCGCCGTGGTGCAGGAGCAAGTCGAGACGTGGCAGGTCCGCTTGCGCGAGGTGGTGGCCTACTGGAAGGGCGAAGGCTATCGCACCGCGGTGCTTGAGCGCGCGCTGACGTTGTCTGTCGAGCCCGATGTTCCGGGGCTCATCGCCACCTACGTGCGGGCCGTCGAGCATCTTCGCACGCTGGAGTCGGAGGCCACCGCGGTGGACCGTGCGCTCGGCGGGCACGAACTGTTTCGCGATCCCGAGCGGTTGCAAGAGGCGGAGGATTTCGTGGAGAAAGCGCTCGCTGGCGATATGCCGCCGAGTGGCCCGAACGCGAACTTCCTCCGGGCGGGCTACGACGTGGGCGGAACCAACCGGCTCGCGGTGCACGCGGCCGACGTCGTGATCGCTGAGCCGGCTACGCGCTATAACCCACTCGTGCTCACCGGACCGAGCGGCGTCGGGAAGACGCATCTGCTGCACGCGATTGGGAACGCCATCGCCGCGAACACGGGGATGGTCGTGGCCTGCGTACACGCGCAAGCGCTGGTTGACGAGCTGATCGCGGCAATCCAACAGGGGGCGGTGGAGCGGTGGCGAACGCGGTATCGTGGCGCCGGCGTGCTGATCGTGGACGACGTGCAGTTCCTCGCGGGCAAAGAGCGCACCCAGGATGAGTTCTTCTTCGTCTTCAATGCGTTGATCGAGGAAGGGAAGCAGATCATCCTGTCGAGCGATCGGATGCCGTCTGAGATTCCCGACCTCGCGGCCCGGCTGCGCTCGCGGTTCGAAGGGGGATTGATTGCGCCGATTGCACCGCCAGATCGGTCGTTGCGCGAGAAGTTGGCGTCGCGCTTCCTCGCGGCAATGGGACGCAGCGCGTCGTCGGAGTTGCTCGACGTAGTCTGCGATTCTCCCGTGCAGAGTGTGCGCGAGCTGATCGGGATGGTGAATCGGCTGGCCGCTGCGGCCGACGCGCTCGGCGCGCCACTCGATGCCGCGCTCGCACGGGACGAGCTGGGGCTCGCCGGTGCTGAGGTCGCGAGCGCCGCACCACAAGGCGCGGCGGCGAGTGCTGGCGATCCGACCTTCCTCGATCGCGAGCGCGTCGTGTGGGAATGGACGGATATTGGTGGGCGCCTTATTGAGGAGCTCCGCTAATGGCGATCAAGGGCTCGCTCAAGGAAGCATCGCTGCCGGACGTCCTGCAGCTCCTGGCGATGGGGAAGAAGTCTGGCTGTCTCTCGGTGACGCACCGGAGCAACTTCGGCTCGATCTACTTCGATAAGGGGAAGATCAGCTACGCGAGTATCGTGAATCGACGCGATCGGCTCGGCGATATCCTCGTCAAGAGCGGCTTGCTATCGCCGGAAGCACTGGATGAGGCGATTGCCTTGCAATCGAAGTCGCGCGGCAAACGGCTCGGCGAGCTGTTGGTCGATCACGGGATGATCCAGCGTGAGCAACTGAACGCGCAGATGCGCGTGCAGATTGAGGAGGCGGTGTACTTCCTGTTCACGTGGGCCGAGGGCTCGTTCAATTTCGAGTCCGATATCCGCCCAGAAGAGCAGGACTTCCTCGTGGCAATCAACCCCGAGTCGCTGCTGCTCGAGGGTGCGCGGCGCGTGGATGAGTGGAGCCTCATCGAGAAGAAGATTCCCTCGTTCGATATCGTGTTTGAGTTGGATCGACGCCGTCTTGCGGAGAGCAATCCGCAGCTGACAATGGAACAGCAAACGCTTGTGCCGCTGATTGACGGCCACGCCGATGTGGCGGCGCTCGTGGATGCGTCGGGGCTCGTCGAGTTCGAAGTGGGCAAGGCGCTCTTTGGGCTCGCGACGGCGGGATATCTGCATCGCGTGGGTCGCTCGAAGGCGCCGGAAGATGTTGCGCTCGACGTGCGCGTCGAGGAGCATCGGAACCTCGGTGTGGCGTTTTTCCGTGCGGGCATGCTCGACGAGGCGGTGCGCGAGTTCCGCCGTGTCACCGAGCTCCGTCCGGATGATCTCGCCGCGCGCTTCCAGATGGGCATCGCGCATCTGCGCTTGGGGAAGTGGGCCGAGGCGCTCTCGCATCTTGAGGCGGCGTCGCGTCAGCGGATGGCGCGACCGGCGGTGTTTCACAATCTCGCACTCGCGCTCGAGAAGCTTGGGCGCGATGACGAAGCGAGGAGCGCACTCGAGCAGGCACTGGCCAAGGGTGGACAGGAAGAGCCTCGTGTGCACCTCTCGCTCGGCGTGCTCGAATTGCGCCGCGGAAACTTCGCGGCGGCTGATGCGCACTTCATGCGGGCGCGCCCGCTCTACGGCGCACGCCCCCCGGCGGCGGTCTGGTTCCACGAGGCCGCGCTCGCGTCGGCGCTCGCGGGGCAGTTCGAGAAGACTGTCTCACTCTTGACTGAAGGCACCGCGGCGCATCCTCACGCCGCGGTGTTGCACAACAACCTCGCGGTCGCGTTGATGGCTGTGGGACGTCCGGACGAAGCGGCGCAGGCGATTACACGTGGCATGCGCGAGGACCCGGGACTCGCCGCGCTGCATCGCAACTTCGGCGATCTACACCTGAGTGAGGGGAACGAGTCGGCAGCGCTGGAGTCGTATCAGCTCGCGGTACGCCATCTCGAGTCGCTCGGCCCCGAGGTGTGGACCCGGATCGGGCAACTCCGCGAAGGGCAGGGAGATCGGGACGCCGCACTGGCCGCGTACGATCGCGCGTTGACCCTCGAGCGAGAGTACGCCGGAGCGCGCGCGCGGATCCTCGCGCTGCGGGGCGGATGACCACCGCCGCTGATGATGCGGAGTACCAGGCGCTGCTGGAGTTGGTCGCGCGAACCCGCGGCTTCTCTTGCGCCAACTATAAGGACGGATGCCTGCGCCGACGCATTGCCGTCCGGATGCGCGCGTGCGGCGTCGCTGACTACGCCGCATACGCTGCGGTGCTGGCGCGTGAGGCGACCGAGTTTGATCGGCTCATTGAAGTCCTCACGATCAATGTCACCCGACTCTATCGCGACGCCGATGTCTGGAACGTGTTGGCCGACCGCGTGCTCCCGTCGCTCTGGGAACTCGGCGGACCAACGTTCACTGCGTGGAGTGCCGCCTGCTCGTCGGGCGAGGAACTCTATACCGTCGCGGCGTTGTTGCATCGACACGCGGAGCGAACCGCGAGTCTGCGGCGCCTCACTCGGACGTCTGTGATTGGCACGGACATCGACGACCCCTCGCTCAAGGCGGCGGTGCGCGGTGCGTACGCGGCGGAGGGCTTCACCGAAATGCCGGCGGCGCTCAAGACGCGCTACTTCTCAGCCACTGCACCGTACACGGCGGTTCCCGAACTTCGCTCGCTCGTGCGGGTGGAGAAGCGAGATCTGCTGAGCGAAGCTGCGCCGGCGACGGGGCTGCAGCTGATCACCTGCCGGAATGTGCTTATCTATTTTGATCGGCTGAGCCAGGAGCCGCTCTTGCGTCGGTTCCACGACGCGCTGATGCCGGGTGGCGTACTCGTACTCGGCAAGGTCGAGACGCTGATTGGTCCGTCGCGCGCGTTGTTCGAGGTGGTTGATCAACGGCAGCGGATCTTTCGTCGTCCCGTGGCCGCATGACGATGTTGAGTATCCGGTGAGCGATCAACACGTGCGCATTGCGCATCTGGCGGTGGCCCGCGGCGCCGGGCGGCTGCTAGCCATTGGGCTGGGCTCGTGCGTGGCCGTCGTGATCTACGATCGTCAGAAGCGGGTCGGCGGACTCGCGCATGTCCTGCTCCCGGATCCGAGCGCGGCGCGTGATGATGCCAATGCTGCACGATTCGCCACGCGCGCGATTCCCGCGCTTCTCGCCGAGATGCGCGCCATTGGGGCGAAGGGGCCGTTCGAGGCCAAGCTCGCCGGTGGTGCGTCGATTTTCGGGAGCATGCTCGGCGGCACCAGTGGGCCGATGGGAGATCGCAACGTCGCAGCCGCGCGCGAGGCGCTCGCGCTCGAGCGGATTCCGATTACGGGCTCCGAGACCGGCGGATCGAGCGGGCGGAGCGTGACCTTCGATGTCTCGACGGGTATTGTCCAAGTGCGCGGCGTGCGCGGAGGGCAACGTGTCCTCTAAGACGCACAGCGTACTGATTGTCGATGATTCGCAGTTGGTGCGTGAGGTGGTGCGCGATCGCATTGCCGGCTTCGCCGAGTTTACGGTCGTGGGAATGGCGACGAATGGCGAGGAGGCACTCCGCATGGTGCACACGCTCGAGCCTGACGTCGTCACGCTCGACGTCGAGATGCCGGGGATCGATGGTCTGCACGCGCTCGGGTACATCATGAGCGAGACGCCGCGCCCGGTCGTGATGCTCAGTGGCGCGACCACGCGCGGCGGCGTAGACCTTACGATCCGCGCGTTCGAGCTGGGCGCACTTGAGTTTGTGCGGAAGCCCGAGCCGCGTGCGAAGGACGGATGGGATGCAGTCGCGCCGCGACTCCACGATGCGTTGCTCGCGGCCGTGCGCGCCAACACCGCCGTGCCGATGCTGGCGCACTCGTTGGTGCGTGCGCCGGCGCGGATTGCCCGTTCGGCGACCCCTCCTCGTCCCGCTGACGCGGCCGTCGTGATTGCGTGCTCCACGGGGGGGCCGCGCGCGCTGGCGGAGATTATCCCCGCGCTGCACGGACAACTCAACGCCGCCGTGTTGATTGCGCAACACATGCCTCCGGGCTTCACGGCTGGTCTCGCGCGGCGACTCGATCAACTGAGCGCGCTTCCGGTGCGCGAAGCGCAGTCGGGTGAGCCGGTGCTCGCTGGCCGAGCCTACGTCGCGCCGGGAGGCCGACATCTTGAGGTCACGCGCGATGGAGCGGGCCCACGATTCGTCCTGACGGAGAACCCGCCGATGCATGGCGTGCGTCCGGCGGCTGATCCGTTGTTGACCAGTGCGGCGCAGGTATTCGGCGCGCGCACTGTGGGCGTCGTGCTCACGGGGATGGGGCGCGACGGCGCGAACGGGCTGCTCGCCGTGCGCGCCGCAGGAGGTGGCGCGCTGGTGCAGGATCGGGCGAGCAGTGCGGTGTACGGCATGCCGCAGCAGGCACTGCAGCACGCGGGGGCCGATGCGGAGATCGCGCTCGCCGATATGGCGGTGGCAATCGAGCGCGCTGTTGCCTCTGCGATTGCGCGCAGTACCCCGACCCGGAGCGGGCCATGAGCCTCCCGAGCGTCGAGCGCCCCGCGTCGGCTCGTCCTTCATCGGCCCGCGTGCTGGTTGCGAGACTTGGTGCCGAACGCGTTGCCTTCGATGTGGTTTCGGTGACAGAGGTTCTCGACGCGCCACTCGTTCACGCGCTGCCGCTGATGCCCCGGGGTGTGGCGGGTCAACTCGCGTATCGGGGCGGGTATCTCACGGTTCTCGATCCCGCGGTGGTGTTGGGCGTCGCGCGCGCGGGGGGCGTCGGGGCGGTGCTGGTCCTCGCGGATGCGCCGGCGGCGCTCTGGGTGGACGATGCGGAGGATGTGTGGGAACCCGAGGAGTCGGAGCGCCGGAGCGTTCCGGTGGGCACGGATCGGCTCGGGATTCTGCGCGGACTGCTCGCGCGCGGTGCGGCCGTGGTCTCGCACGTGGATGCGGAGGCGCTCGTCGCCGTCGCGCTCGCTACTTTACGACAGGGAACTGATCAATGACAACGCCTGCGGCCGAGCGCCGCCAACTCGTGATGTGCGAGGCCGCGAGGGAACTCTTTGCGCTCGACGTCTTCGCCGTGGAGCGCGTGCTGCGGTATGCGGCGCCGCGTCACCTGCCGAATAGCGCATCGTGGCTTCCTGGCGTCATCACCGTCGGCGACAAGCTGGTGCCGGTGCTCGACCTGCGCGAGCGGCTTGGGTTGCCGACTCCGCCCGTACCGGAGTCGGCACGAATCGTCGTGGTGACGCTCGCGGACGGGCCGATTGGACTGATCGTGGATGCGGTGCACGAGGTGACCAGCGTGGATGCGGCGGCGATTGAAGAGGCGCCGGCGGTGTATCGCGGGCTCGCGCGCGAATATGTGATTGGGATTGTGCGGCGCGGCGAGCGGTTGCACGTGATGCTCGATGTGGCGCGGCTGGTTTCTTCTACGGAGCGAATCGCGATGCGCGAGGCAGTGGCGCAAGGAGGACCCGATGGCCGATGAGACCTATGCGGCGTTTAAGGCACTCTATACGGCGATCGATGCGAAACTCGACGCGGGGGTGTCGGGGGAAGATCGTCCGCACGTCAAGCAGGACATCGTCGGACTGTTTAAATCGATCGAATCACAGATCGCCGATCTCACACAGCTAAAGGACGAGATCAAGGCGCTGGTGGACAAATGGAAGGCGATGGCCGCGGTGGATAGCGCGCAGGCACCGCAGTTCCAGGGTGAGCGTCCTGTGGTGCATAGCGATCACATCGGCGCGAGCACTTTTATCGAGAAAGGCTGGAGCCGTCTCTCGCTCGGAGACTACGAAGGCGCTGAGACTGCGCTGTTGAAGGCGATCGAGCTCTCGCCCGGGGATCCGCAAAGCGAGGCATTGCTCGGCTGGGCGCAGATGCTCCAGGACAAGTACGACGACGCGCTGATGAACTTCCAGAAGGTCCTGATGCGCGAGCCGGCGAATGCGCTCGCGCGCATCAACGTCGGATACATCTGCTTGAAGAAGAAGATCTTCGGCGAAGCGATTGAGCATCTCTCCAAGGCCATTCGTCTGGACAACGACCGCAAGGCGACGCTTTATGCGCACTTCTATCTCGGGCTCGTGTATCTCGAGCGGGAGATGTACGAGGACGCACAGACGTTCTTTCAGAAGACTATCGTGCTCGGCCCCAATCTGATTGAGGCGTACTTCGAGCTCGGCCGCGCGTACTGGTTCAATGAGGAGAAGGACGAGGCCCGCGCGACGTGGCAGAAGGGACACACCACGAACAAGTTCAATCCGTGGGGCAAGAAGTGCGCGGCGACGTTGCAGCTCGTTGATGCGGGGGGCGAGCTCCCGCGCGGCTGAGCGCGCCGGAGCCAACGCCGATGCCAACGCCGATGCGTATCGCACGAGGACTCGCGCTGGCGCACCGACTCGCGCTGGCGCACCGACTCACGCTGGCGCACCGACTCACGCTGGCGCTCGCACTCGCGCTGGCGTGTGCCTCCTGGATGTCGCCACCGATCCTTGCGGCGCAGGCCACTCGGCTCGAAGGACTCCCGGTCGGCGCGAATGTGCGTCAGGATGGACGCGTCACGGTCATGTTCTTTGCCGATGAAGCGCGGCTTGCGGCGAGCCTTCTCGCCGACGCCCGAGCCCGCGACACATTCCCGGGCCTCCCTCGCCCAACGGCGCCGGTGCTGATCCTGCTCGCGCCGGATGCCGCCACCTTCCGAATGTGGGTTGGCGAGGGCGCGCCGGAATGGGGTGCGGCCGTGGCCTTTCCCGAGTTGCAGCGCATCGTAATGAATGGGCGAGACGCCGCCGCGGCGTCCGGCGATCCACGGGTGACGCTGCGCCACGAGCTCGCGCATCTCGCGCTGCACGAAGCGCTTGGTCCTGGGATCCCGCGCTGGTTCAATGAAGGCTACGCCTCGTACGCGGCCGGCGAGTGGGGAAGGGACGAAGTGCTGGCGACCAGTCTCGGGTTGGTCTGGCGCGGGATCCCGTCGCTCGCCGATCTCGATGCCGGCTTCTACGTGGGCGCCGATCAGGCGAGCCGCTCGTACGCGCTCGCGTATCGCGCCGTCGCGGAGCTGGCGGCGATGGCACCCGAGCGAGGTCTTGGACTGCTCTTCGAACACTGGAGGGAGGCCGGGAGCTTCGAGCGCGCGCTCCGAGAGTCCTACGGAATGTCCTCTACCGACTTCGAAAAACATTGGAGATCGCGCGTCCGCCGACAGTTCGGCGCGCTTGCACTGGCGGCCGATATTTCGGTGCTGGCCGTCTTCCTGACCGTCCTGTTGGGGCCGATGTGGTGGCAGAGGAGGCAGCGGATTCGTCGGAAGTTGGAGCGGATGCGGGAGGCCGATGCCCGTCAGGAAGCGCGCGAACGGGAGAGCGCGCTCGCGTCGCTGCTTGGAGAGGTAGTCGACGACCCCGGCGGTGAGGGCCGGATTAAGGGTTCGTGAAGCCCCCTCCCCTTGGTTGACAGCATCTATAGATGGTCCTAGACTCCCTCCCCTATGTCCGAACACGCGAGTTCTCTACGTGGGGCCCTGTCCCGACCGTCGGTATGGTGGGGACTTTCTGCGGCAGTGCTCGCGCTGGGATACGCCGATCTGTGGCGGGGGGGTATCACCGTTGCGCCGATTCTGCTCGTGATCGGGTACTGCATCCTTCTTCCCGTAGCGATTCTGAAGTAACGCGCTTCGGGCGCGTCGGGAACTGAAGCGCCGGGCGAATAGCTCAGTTGGTTAGAGCACCTGCCTTACACGCAGGGTGTCGGGGGTTCGAGTCCCTCTTCGCCCATGGAACCAAGGCCGGCGGGAACACCGGCCCACACTAGCGGGATAAGATGTTTAACGTCTTGGAGGAGTCGGCAGTGAAAGTTGCCCGTCCTTTGGCCGCTGTGGCGGCGATCTTTGTGACACTCAGCGCCGCGTCGCTCTCGGCGCAGGCTGTGCGCCGTCCGCCCCGTCCTGACACGCCGTTCCTGACCGTGCAGGTGTTCCGCTCGGCCGATAAAATCGCTGGTCCGGCCGCCTCGGATGCCCTCCGCGATCGGCTCATCACGGTCTTCCCGGGCCCGGTGCTCTGGGTAATCGAGAAGGAGCGCTTGATCGAACTCCTCGAACAGTCGGGCTACCCGACCAACGAGCAACTCGCCCGGGCCGATGAGAACTCGCTCGCCAAGTTCCAACGCGCCGATGAGTACATCCGCGGCGCGGTCGTTCGTGAGGCCGATGGACAGTGGCGCGTGGATGCACAACTCGTGCTGACGCGTGATGCCTCGCTGACGCAGCCGCTGCCGCCGTCGCGCGCCGGCCGTCCTTCGGCGGCGGCGACCGGTCTGGTCCGCGCGATTCAGGATGCGCGCAAGCAGATCAATAACGAGAAGAAGTGCATGGAGTTCGCGCGCGCCGACAAGTACGACGAGGCGATTGCGCAGGCCGATGCGGCGATCGCCGTGTACCCGAACGCGACGCTCGTGCGCTACTGCAAGCTCAACGTGCTCGTGCGTCGGAAGGCGCCGAACGCCGCCATCCTGACTATCGCCAACGAGATTCTTGCGATTGATGCGAACAGCCGTGCGGCGCTGGCGATTGCCGCCGATGCGCAGCAGGCCGAGGGCAATGTTGAGCAGGCGAATGAGTTGCTCGTCCGTTTGCTCGCGACCGATCCGAACAATGCCCAGCTCGCGACGCGCGTGGTGGACGCGCTCGCCGCCAGCCGTCGCTACGATGTGGCCAAGCAGATTGTGCTGCAGGCCGTGCAGGACAACCCGGGCGATGTCTCGCTCATCCGTCTCCAGTTCCTCATCCTCGCGTCGGCCGGCGACTACAAGCCAGCGATTGCGACGGGCGAAGAGATGATCCAGCTCGACACGGCGATGGCGGACCAGTCGTTCTTCACGCGTATGGCCGCGCTCTATGTGGCGGACAGCCAGCCGGCGAAGGCCGCCGACGCGGCGAAGCGCGGCACCGACAAGTTCCCGCGCATTGCGGAACTCTGGCAGCTCTACGCGCAGACCCTCAGGAACTCGGGGCAGGTCGAGGCGTCGATCGGCGCCGCGAAGCAGGCGCTCGAAATCAATCCGTTCATTCCGTCGGGTTGGCTGCAGGTGGCGCAGGCCTACCTCGGCCTCCAGCAACAGGACAGCGCGATGGCCGCGCTTCGTACCGCCACCGCGGTCGGCGATAATGCCGACTTCATCGCCGGTATCGCGTCGACCATCGGCAACCAGCTGAGGCTCGCGGGTGCCGCGGAAAAGAGTGTCGCAACGTTGCAGCGCGGCGTGTCGGTTCTCCAGTATTCCGACAGCGTCGCGATGCTCGCCGATCAGGTCGGCCCGGAGGGGGCGCGTCGCGCGCGGACGCCGGCCACCCCGGAGACCAAGGCCCGCGTGAAGTTCATTCTCGGTGCCACGGCGGTTACGCTCGCGCAGACGGCGGGCACCGAGGCGGCAACGGCCAAGAGCTGTGATCTGGCCAAGATCGCGGACGAGGCGCTCATCACGGCGCAGATCGCGCTTCCGGGTGGGGCGGCGTTCAATCAGGCGGCCACGGTCCAACTCCTGCAGTCGATCCCAGAGTTCCAGACCTATATCACGCAGCTGTCGGCGCAGATCTGCAAGTAGTCGCAGCGTCGTGATTAACCGTTCGACCCGAAGCCCGCCGTCGCCTCGTGCGACGGCGGGCTTCGTCGTTCGCTCCCGAGGCATCATCTTTCCTGACGTGACTTCCCCCACGCCCTCGCCGCCTCCGTCTGGCGCCCACAGCAGCGAGTGGCACGCCCCCGTGCTCGTGGCGGAGGTGTGTGCGGCGCTCTCCGATGCGACGCGCGTGCTCGACGGCACCCTCGGCGGCGGCGGGCACAGCGAAGCGCTGTTGATGCGCGGGCATCACGTGACCGGACTCGATCGTGATGCGACCGCGCTCGCCGTGGCGCGTGAGCGGCTGGCGACGTGGGAGCAGTCGGGGGCGTTTGAGGCGGTGCAGGGAAATCACGACGAGATCAATGCGGTGCACGCGCTTAATGGTCAGACGTGGGATGGTATCCTGCTTGATCTCGGCGTCTCGTCGCGCCAACTCGACGATGATGCGCGCGGCTTCTCGTTCCGCCCCGGGGTCGCGCTCGATATGCGCATGGATTCGAGTGCACTGATCTCCGCCGCCGATTGGCTCAACACCAGTGACGAAGCGACGCTGACGCAGGTGTTCAAGGAGGCTGGAGACGAACCCAAGGCGCGTCGCCTGGCACGTGAGATCCTGCACCGGCGCGGACGCGAGCTCTTTGCGACGAGCGATGATTTGGTGGGCGCGATTCGCGCCGTTCTCGGCCCACGCAGCGGGCCCGGCGATTTCGCGCGGCTCTTTCAGGCCGTGCGCATCGCGGTGAACGATGAGCTTGGGGGGCTGGCGCGTGGTCTGGTGTCGTTGCGTGAGCGACTTGCTCCGGGAGGGGTGCTCGCGGTGATTGCGTATCACTCCGGCGAGGATCGCGTGGCGAAGCACGCATTCCGCGTCTGGAGCGCGGCCTGTACCTGCCCGCCGAAGCATCCCTTTTGCACCTGCGGTGGTGTCGCGCTGGGCGAGTCGATCACGCGGAAGCCGATTCTCGCGCAGCAGAGCGAGATCGTGACGAATGGACGAGCGCGTAGCGCGCATCTCCGCCTCTGGCGGCGCGGGGGGGGCTGACCATGCGTGGACGGGTCGTCATCACGCTGGCCTTACTCGGTTTCTTTGTGGTGGCCGTGGGCGTCATATGGAGGCGGAGTCTGGGCATCTCCCAGTCCCGCGAACTGCGCGCGCTCGAAGACCGCCGGACCGCACTGGAAGCGCAGGAGGCTGCCCTTGAAGGCGCCATCCGCGACGCCTCCAGCCGCGCTCGGCTTGCCCCCATCGCCGAACAACAACTCGGAATGCGTATCCCACCCGAGAGCCTCGTAATCATCATTCCGCGCCCCGAACGGGCGCCGCCGCGGCCGTGATTAAAATCAGCCGCGTTGGGATTGTGCATGGCGCCTTCCTCTGCTTCGCGGTCGCGCTCGTGGGACGTGCGGCGTGGGTGCAACTCGCGCAGACGGATCGCTGGCGCACGCGGGCTCGTGGTCAGCAGATCTCGCCGTCTGAACTCCCCGCCGTTCGCGGCGCGATTCTCGACGCCTCGGGTGCCGTGCTCGTGGAGAGCCGGCAGATGGTCCACCTCGCGGTGGCGCCGACCGAAGTAAAGCAGCCGAATGCCCTCGTGCAGGCCCTGCGGCGCGCGGGGATTCCGGAGGCCACTGTTCGCCGCACGATCGATCGCAAGCGGAAGTGGGTGGAGATTCCCGGCCTCTACCTCAGCACGGACGTCGCCGATGCGATGGCGCTCCGCGGCGTCCACGCGCGCCCCGCGCTGCAACGGGTGAGGCCCCCGACCGACGGGCTTCGTCGACTGCTCGGTACCACGGACGATGAAGGTCACGCCGTGGGCGGCCTCGAATCGGCGCTCGACTCGCTCCTCCGCGGCACGCCCGGCCGACGCGCCCTGCTGCGCGACAGTCGTGGCGCGCGGCTCGAGACGCCAGAGGAGGCGGCGGAGGCCGCCATTCCCGGGCACACCGTGGTGCTCACGTTGCACGCGGGACTGCAGGACATCGCCGAACGCGCGTTGGATGACGCTGTCACGGAGATGGGGGCGAGTGGTGGCGACATCGTCGTGCTCGATCCGCACACTGGGGAGATCCGTGCGTTGGCGAGTCGGCGTGCGGGCGTGCCGGGTGCGGGCGCCACCGCGCTCACCGAGCCCTACGAACCGGGGTCGACGCTCAAACCCTTCATCGCGGCAGCATTGTTCGAACGTGGTCGTGTCGCGCTGACGGATTCGGTCAACACCTACAACGGCGAATACACGATCCACGGCCGCACCATTCGCGATATTCATAAGGCGAGGGCGATGAGCTTCGGTGAGGTGATTCGGTTCTCATCGAACATCGGGATTGTGCAGTTCGCCGAGCGGCTGACGCCTCGCGAACAGTACGAAGCGCTGCGCGACGCAGGCTTCGGGATGAGCACCGGTGTTCCGTACCCGTCGGAGTCCCCGGGGCGGTTGTATCCGGTGGCCCAGTGGTCGCGGCAGTCAGGGGCGTCGTTGGCGATGGGCTACGAACTCTCCGTCACACCAATCCAGTTAGCGACGGCGTACGCAGCGTTCGCTAATGGTGGCCTCCTCCTTGAGCCGCGCTTGCTGCAAGAGGTGCGTGGCCCAGAGGGCGCGGTCGTGTGGCGCGCGGAACGGCGTGTTGTCCGACGAATCATGAGTCCGCGCACCGCCACGGCAATGCTTGGACTGTTGCGCGAAGTGGTGTCGGAGGGCACGGCGACCTCGGCGGACCTGGCGACCTTCGAAGTCGCCGGCAAGTCGGGTACGGCGCGCCGCACGTCGAATGATGGCAGTGGGTATCTCGAAGGCTCCTACACCGCGAGCTTCGTGGGACTCTTCCCCGCCGACAAGCCACAGTATGTGATTCTCGTCAAGCTCGATAATCCGAGTGGCGGCTACTACGGTGGCCGCACCGCCGCACCGGTGACGAAGATTGTGCTGGAAGCGGCGATTGCCGCGCGAGACGCGGCGTTGAATCGTCAGCAACTTTCGGAAGCGCCGAAGCGTCGCGTGCCGTCGCCAGAACCGGCGGCCGATCGCGCGCGCGCGGCTGCGGCGGCAGAGGCGGCGGCGGAGGCAGAAGCCGAGTTGGTTGCGCCCGGGTACGTGGTCGAGCTCGGAACGCCAGTCGAGCCGCCGCGTACGGTGGTCACGTCGCGCCCGGTGCCCGATGTGCACGGGATGACGACACGTGCCGCCGTGCGGGAGATGCATCGAGCGGGATTCCGCGTACAACTCGTTCGCGGGACCACGCAGGAACAGCAACCCGTTGCCGGAACGATGCTGCGTGCGGGATCGCTTGTTCGCTTGAGCGCCGAACGATGAGCACTTCAGTGATGACCGCTGCGGTTCCTCCCGCGAAGTTGCGCGCCGCGCTCGAGGCGGCGGGGCAACTCGTTGGTGTGCGTGGCACGTTGCCGCCAATCGTCACAGCCCTCACCGACGATAGTCGCCGCGCAGGGACTGGCGTCTGCTTTGTCGCGGTGCGGGGAAGTGCACGCGATGGCCACAGCTTTCTCCCAGACGTGGAGCAGGCGGGCGCGTCCTTGGTGGTGATTGCCGAGGATGCGACGACGACGATCCCCGCGTTGGTGGTGCGCGACACGCGCGCCGCGGCGGCGGTTGTGGCGATGGCGTTCTATGGCGAGCCAGCGAAGGGGATGCAGGTCGTGGGTGTCACCGGCACCAACGGTAAGACGACGACAGTGGGGCTCTTGCGACATCTGCTCGACGCGCCGGAGTCGCCGAGCGCGAGCATCGGAACGCTCGGGGTGTTGCTCGGCGATGGTACGCCGATGTTTGGCGGAAGCGGGCTGACGACGCCGGGCCCGATTGAGTTACAGCGCGTGTTGCGGGCCCTCGCGAAGCTCGGGGTGAAACGCGTCGCGATAGAGGTGTCGTCGCACGCGCTTGATCAACAACGCGTCGCCGGTGTCGCGTTTGCGGCCGCAGTGTTCACCAACCTCACGCGTGACCATCTCGACTACCATGGCACGATGGAAGCGTACTTCGACGCGAAGGCGCGTTTGGTCGCGATGCTCGCACCGGACGGTGTCGCCGTGGTGAACGCTGATGATCCGTGGTGGAGCAAGCTGACGACGGCGCCGCGCACGGTGCGGTTCGGCGTGCGCGAGTCGGCCGATATACGCGCCACAGATGTGCGCGCCGCCGAGGTGCGCTACACGCCGCGCGGGAGTGCGTGGCTACTGCAACGGGGAGAGAGTTCGCGCCCGGTAGCGCTGCCGTTGATTGGCGATTTCAATGTCGCGAATGCGCTCGCGGCCGCGGCCGCCGCGCTCGCGCTGGGGATGACACTCGAACAGGTCGCGGCGCGCCTGGCGACGGCGCCGCAGGTTCCGGGGCGACTCGAGTTGCTCAGCAATCGCCCGGCCGTGTTGCGCGACTACGCGCATACGCCGGACGCGCTTGCGCGTGCGCTCGCGGCGCTGCGTCCGTTCACGGCAGGGCGACTGATTGTGGTGTTCGGCTGTGGCGGCGATCGCGATCGCGGCAAGCGCCCGCTGATGGCGCTGGCCGCAAAGGATGGCGCGGATCATCTGGTGGTGACGAGCGACAATCCGCGCACAGAGGATCCGGAGCGGATTCTCGATGACGTGTGCGCGCCACTCGCGCCCGGAACCTACGATCGCATCGAGGATCGGCGGGCCGCGATTGCGCACGCGATGCAACTCGCGGACCCGGCGCGTGACTTGGTATTGCTAGCAGGCAAGGGCCACGAGACGTATCAGATCCGAGGAACGACCTCGCACCCCTTCGATGAGTCAGCGATTGTGAAGGAGATTCTTGGGGGCGCGGCGCGATGAGTAGCGCCAACACTGGCGCCAACACTGGCGCCAACACTAGCGCCAACACTAGCGCCAACAGTGGCGTGACGACTGCACGGTTCTGGACCCTCGCGCGGATTGCACGGGCGCTCGGTATCGTCGGCACATACGACGCGCGACCGATCACGGGCATCTCCACCGACACGCGCACTCTTCGAGTGGGCGAGTGCTTTGTCGCGCTTAAGGGTGAGCACTTCGACGGACATGATCATCTCGAGGCTGCGCTCTCGGCGGGCGCCGCCGTCATGGTGGTGCAGGACATCACGCGCGCGCCTCTGAAGGGAGTGCCCGTCCTCGAAGTCAGCGATACACTCGTCGGACTCGGGGCGCTCGGGCGGTTCCGTCGCGACGCGTGGGCGCGTCCGGTCATCGCGGTCGGTGGGAGCAACGGAAAGACGAGCACCAAGGAGTTGTTGAAGGCCGCGCTCGGGAGCCGCTACGCCGTGCATGCGACCATCGGGAACCTCAACAACCGAATCGGCGTGCCGATGACGTTACTCGCGCTCGATGACGCGGCTGATGTCGCGGTGATTGAGGCGGGGACGAACGAGCCGGGTGAGATGGCGCTGCTGCGCGAGATTATCCGGCCCGATGTCGTCGTGGTGACGACGGTGCAGGAGGAGCATCTTGAGGGCTTCGGCGATCTGCTCGGTGTGCTCGCGGAGGAGCTCGCGCTCTGCGATGACGCGCCGATTGCGGTGGTGCCGGACGATGAAGGGGATGTAGTGGCGCTCGCGCAAGCGAAGGCGTGGCGCACGGTGACCGCTGGGCTCGGCGCGGGGGTGCGGCGCGCCTCGGCGCACGGGCTCCATGCGGACGGTCGCGGGTGGCTCGACTGGGAAGGCACGCGCGTGGAGGTTCCGCTCCCAGGCGCGCACAACCTGCGCAATGCGGCGCTCGCGCTCGCGGTGGCGAGTGAGTTCGGCGTGCATCCGGCGGATGCCGCGGCCGGGATCGCGCGCATGCCGCAACCACCGATGCGCTCGGCGGTTGAGGTGCTGGGGAAGGCGCTGCTCGTGAACGACTGCTACAACAGCAATCCGGGGTCGGCGCGGGCGGCGATTGCGCTGTTGCGCGCGGTCGCGCAGGGGCGTCAACGAGTAGCGGTCCTCGGGACGATGCGGGAGCTGGGCGATGCGAGTGAGCGGGCGCACCACGAAGTGGCGGAGGCGGCGCTGGCGAGTGGGGCCGAGGTTGTGGCGGGCATCGGAGAGTTCGGGCCCGCGTTGCAACGGCTCGCCCCGCACGACGGGCGCGTGCTTATCGCGAACGATGTCGACGACTTGTGGCCGCAGTTGGTGGCCCGCATGGCGCCTGATGCGGCGATCTTGTTGAAAGCCTCACGAGGCGTTCGCCTCGAACGGCTCGTGCCGCTCCTCACTACCTGGGCGACGACGTAATGCTGTATGAATTTCTGCTCCCGCTCCGGGCTTACGAGAGCGCGTTCAACATCTTTCGCTACATCTCGTTCCGTGCGGCGGGCGCGGCCATCACGGCGCTTCTGATCTGCTTCGTGGTGGGGCCGTGGATCTTGAATCGCTTGCGCGCGATGCAGGTGCATCAGGTGGTACGCGCAGGGACACCAGACGCGCACGCCTCCAAGGGAAAGACGCCGACGATGGGTGGGCTCATCATCCTCGCGTCGGTGTTCGGCTCGACGATTCTCTGGATGCAGTTCCAGAGCCGGTACGTCTGGCTCGCGCTCGCCGCGACGCTCTTGATGGGGGCAATCGGGTTTCTCGACGACTATCTCAAGCTCAAGCAGAAGCGCGAAGGCAAGGAGAATCGCGGTCTCGTGGAGCGATACAAGTTGACCGGACAGATCACCATCGGCCTCGCGCTCGGCTACTACCTCTGGCAGTTTCCGACGAGCAATCTCCCTGGCGCGTCGACCACGCTGCCGTTCTACAAGTACGTGCTGGTGGAGCCGATTTGGGCGTGGCTCTATCTGCCGTTCGTCACTTTCGTGATGACGGGGACGAGTAATGCGGTGAATCTTACCGATGGACTCGATGGACTCGCGTCGGGACTCATCGCGATCGCGATGCTCACCTTTGCGGTCTTCGCCTACGTGATGGGTCGCGTGGATGCCTCGGAGTATCTCGGGCTGATCTATCTTCGCGGCGCGGGAGAACTCACGGTCTTCTGTTCGGCAGTGTTCGGCGCGGCGATTGGGTTTTTGTGGTACAACGCGCATCCGGCAGATGTGTTTATGGGTGACACGGGCTCGCTCGCGCTCGGCGGAGCGCTGGGCGCGGTGGCGATCCTGCTGAAGAGCGAATTTCTCGTCCTCATCCTCGGCGGCGTCTTCGTCGCCGAAACACTCTCGGTGATTGTCCAGCGCGGTGCGTTCAAGTATCGCAAGGCGCGATTCGGGGTGGAGTACGCGAAGGCGAATCGGGTGTTTTTGCGCGCGCCCATCCACCATCACTTCGAGCTCAAGGGATGGCCGGAGACCCAGGTGGTCGTGCGCTTCTGGATTCTCGGGATTCTTTGTGCCTTCCTCGCGCTCTCGACACTGAAGATCCGGTGACGCCCACGTCTCCCCACGTCCTCCCGACGCTCGCGCAGACGGTTGCCGGTGGCGAGGTCGCGGTCATTGGCATCGGGCGGAGCGGTGCGGCCGTCGCGCGACTACTCCGTGCGGCGGGTGGCGCGGTGTACGTGTCGGATCTCGGAGCGGGCGAGACGTTGCAGGCGACCGCGGCCGCGCTGCGCACCGAAGGAATCTCCGTAGATCTCGGCACGCACGATCTCGCGCGGATCGCACGGTGCTCGCTAGTGGTCGTGAGCCCAGGGGTCCCGCCGGGAGTGCCGCCCTTGGTGGCGGCGCGCGCGGCGCAGGTGCCAATCGTCAGTGAAATCGAGATTGGCCTCCGTGGATTGGCGGGTGTGCCGTACATCGGCGTCACCGGAACGAATGGTAAGACGACCGTCACCGCGCTGATCGCGCATCTCGCGCGCGCGCTGGGCATTCACGCCGTCGAGGCGGGGAATATCGGCACACCGCTCGCGGAAATCGCGATGGCGGCATCGAAGCCGGGGTTGATCGCGCTCGAACTGAGTTCGTTCCAGTTGCACGACACGCCATCGATCGATCCTGCCGTTGCGGTGCTGACGAATCTCGCGCCGGACCATCTCGATCGGTACGCGTCGCTCGAGGCCTACTACGCGGACAAGGACCTACTCTTCCGAAATGCGAGTGCACAGTCCGTGCGTATCGTGAACGCGGATGACGCCGAGGTGATGCGTCGCACGAAGTCGGTACCGGGGGTCGCGCGCACCTTCAGTGTTGGCGCGTCGGTGCGTCATGATTTGTGCCACGCCTCGTACGACTCCGCCGCCCAGATGCTCAAGCTCGGAGGCGCGCCCCTGTTGGAGCGAGGTCTCTTGCCGTTGCTCGGCGCGCACAATGTTGCGAACGCGCTTTGTGCGACGCTCGCCGTGTGGGAGGCATTCCCGGGTGATCGGTCGGCCGCGGTGCGCGCGAAACTCGCGGTTGGTCTGGAGAGCTTCTCGGCGCCACCGCACCGGCTCGAGCCAGTGGGCGAGCGCGATGGCGTGCTCTGGGTCAACGACTCCAAGGCGACGAACATCGGCGCGGCACGCGTCGCAATCGAGGCGATGAACCGTCCCACTATCCTGCTGCTTGGAGGACGCCACAAAGGGGAGCCGTACAGTGCGCTGATCCCAGTGATGCAGGGGCGTGTGAAACAGGTACTCGCGTACGGTGAGGCCGCGGACGTCGTGCAGCGTGACCTTGAGGGACACGTGGCGGTAGAGCGCTGTGGATCGTCATTCGAACACGTGGTAGACCGTGCCCGCGCACTCGCGCAGACAGGGGATGCCGTCCTGCTCGCTCCCGCCTGTTCCAGTTACGACATGTTCCTCAACTACGAAGCGCGCGGCGCGGCCTTCCGTGTGCTCGCGTTGCCGAGTTCGATGCAACCAACAAAGGGCCCATGAGCTCGGTCGGCGACGTTTGGAGTCCCGACTCGTCGCTCGCGACGCCGTATGCGGGGAACCGCACGGTGAGCGCGGCGCGTGAGCGCGTGCGGTGGCGGCTCTCGCTGGAAGCCAAAGCGCTGGTGGTGTTGACGGCGACGCTTCTCGTGTTCGGGCTCGCCACGCTCTACTCCGCGAGTTCGATTGTTGCCGTGCAGATGGGTAGGGAGAGTTGGTTCTTCCTGTGGCGGCAACTGACGGGTGTGGCGGTCGGTGTCGTGGCGCTGGCCATCCTCGCGAAGATCGACGCCGACAAGTGGCGCGAATACGCGTGGCCGATCATGTGGATGGCCATCATCGCGATGGCGATTACGATTTTGCCCGGTGTGCCGGCCGCGCTCGCACCGCGGATCAACGGCTCGCGCCGATTCCTCCTTGGTGGTTCGATTCAGCCCTCGGAATTCGGGAAGCTCGCGATTGTGATTTGGACCGCGATGTTGATCGTGAAGAAGGGTGGCGCCGATGGGCTGCGCCGTCTCACGAAGGGACTGATGCCGTTCGCTTTGATCTTTAGTGTGCTCGCGGTGATTTGCGCGCTGCAACCAGACTTCTCTGTGCCGCTCTTTTACGCAGTGGTGATGGGCGCGATGCTGTTCGCGGCCGGCGCGCGGATCGGGCACTTCGTCTTCCTCGGCGTCCTCGCCTTGCCGGTGGTGTGGAGCGAGATCAATCGCCTCGAGTACATCATGCGCCGACTCTTGGGCTTCGCCGGTGCTGCGGGCGCGGAGGCGGAGGTGAACTATCAGCTCACACAGTCGCTGATTGCGGTGGGGTCGGGCGGACTCTTCGGCGTGGGATACGGGCAGGGACGGCAGCAGTATGGCTTCCTCCCGCTCCCGTACAACGACTTCATCGGGAGCAACGTCGGTGAAGAGTGGGGCTTCATGGGGGTCGCCGGGTTGATTGGTCTGTTCGCCGTGTGGGGATGGCTCGGCTTTCGGATCTCCAAGCAGGCGCGATCCCCCTTTACTCAGTTGGTCGCGCTCGGACTCACCGTGACGATGATTGTGACTGCGTACTTGCACGTCGGCGTGGTAATTGGTCTGCTGCCGACAACTGGACTGACGCTGCCGTTCGTGTCGTACGGCCGCTCGAACATCCTGCTCTCGCTCGTCATCACGGGCCTGCTCGTGAACATCGGGAGCACGCAGGAGCGCGTGATTGGCGCCGGTGCGTCTGATCCGCTCGCTCAGCGCCGCTAAGCGCGGGCCGCCCGATGCATGTCTGGTTCAGTGGCGGTGGAACGGGTGGGCACCTGTATCCAGGTCTCGCGATTGCGCGTGCGTTGGTTCGGGTCCGTCCTGACGTCCAGCCCTTTTTTATCGGGGCGCAGCGCGGAATCGAACGTGAGGTGCTGCCGAGCACGGAATTCCCGCATCTCTTACTCGATCTGCATCCGTTGTATCGCCCGCAGCTCTGGAAAAACTGGCGTACGCTGCGCGGGGCCGTAGCGAGTTGGTCGCGTTTGAACGCGGCGGCGCGTGAGCGGCGGCCGGTGATGGTCGTCGGCACGGGCGGGTACGCCGCGGGCCTCGCCCTCTACTGGGCATCGCGCCACGGTGTGCCCGCCGTGCAACACATTGGCGACGCGATCCCCGGCATCACGGCACGTTGGGGCGCGCGTTTCACACGCGAGTCGTACCTGGGATTCCCAGAGGCGCAGCGCTTTCTTCCACAGGGACGCGGCGCGTTCATCGACACGGGGAACCCGATTGAGCCGCCGCCGGATATCCACCCGGCACGCGCCGAAGCGCGCGCGCGCTGGGGATTTCCCTCCGCAGCGCAGGTCCTGCTCGTGTTCGGCGGCTCAGGTGGTGCACGCGCGATCAATCAGGCCGTGGCCGCGTGGGTGGCGCGCGGCATCCCCAAGGGGCTCTGCGTGCTCTGGGCGACGGGGAAGGCACAGTTTGACGCGTACTCGTCTCTGGATCGCGCCGATGTGCGCGTGGTGCCGTATCTCGCGCCGATCAGTGAGGCCTATGCGACGGCCGATCTCGCTTTGATCCGCGGCGGGATGATGGGGACGAGTGAACTCTGCGCGTGGGGCGTGCCGATGGTGATTGTGCCGCTGCCGAGCGCGGCGAACGATCATCAGACGGCGAATGCGATGGTGCTCGAGGCGGCGGGGGCCGCGGTGCATCTCCCGCAGGCGCAACTCTCGGTGGAGCGCATCGACGCCGTAATCACCGGCCTTCTCTCGGACCCCGCACGCTTGGCACGGATGAAGGGCGCGGCCACGGCCCGCGGACGCCCGCAGGCGGCGCAGGAAATCGCGCGGCATCTCTCCGCATATCTTTCGCCGTAATGCCACTGCTTGATTCGCACGATCCGCGGCCGGTCCACTTCATGGGGATTGCCGGCGCCGGGATGAGCGCGCTCGCCGAACTCTGCCACCGTCGCGGCGCGCGTGTGACGGGATGCGATCAGAATCCTGCGGGAGCTGCTGACGTGGCCGCGCTCGGCATCCCCGTGCAGTCAGGGCACGATGCAGCGCACGTCACGGGACATCGTGCGCTCGTCGTGACGAGTGCCGTGCCGAAGGACCATCCCGAGTTGGCGGCCGCGCGTGCGGCGGGTGTGCCGGTGATCCGCCGCGCCGAAGCGCTCGCCGAGGCCACGGCGGGCGGGATGTTGATTGGCATCGCCGGCACGCACGGCAAGAGCACGACGACCGTGATGACCACCGAAGCGCTCGCCGCCGCGGGGAAGGCACCGACCGGCGTCGTGGGAGCTCGCGTGCGCGCGTGGGGCGGAAATCTCTCAGCCGGCGGTCACGACGTGTTCGTTGTCGAGGCCGATGAGTATGATCGGTCTTTCCTCGCGCTTTGGCCTACCGTCGCGGTCGTCACGAACGTCGAGGCGGACCATCTCGACATCTATGCCGATCTCGCGGACATTACGGCGACGTTTAGCGAGTACGTGAAACGCGCACGGTATGTGGTGCTGTGCGCTGATGATGCGGGAGCGAACGCGCTGCCGAGTCCGCCGACGGCCGAAGTTATTCGCTACGGGATCACGAGCCCCGATGCGCGACTCGTAGCGCACGATGTGCGGCATGTCGATGGCGGTAGCGTCTTCAAGGTGCGCTACGATGGCAAGGAGATGGGCGAAGTGAAGCTCGCGGTGCCGGGGCTGCATAACGTGCGCAATGCGCTCGCGGCGCTCGCTTGTGGGATTGGCCCGTGGGGTCTTACTGTGGCGCAGATGGCTCCTGGGCTGGAGCAGTTCGTTGGCGCTGAGCGACGCTTCGAGCGACTGGGCAGTGCCAAGGGCATCGAGGTGGTGGACGATTACGCGCATCATCCCACCGAAGTGCGCGCCACGCTCGCGGCCGCACGTGACGCCTTTCCGGGACGTCGGATCGTGGCGGCGTTTCAGCCGCATCTGTTCAGCCGCACGCGCGATTTCGCCCGGGAGTTCGGCGAGGCGCTCGCGCTCGCCGATGTCACCTTCCTCTGCGACATCTATCCGGCGCGCGAGCAGCCGATCATCGGGGTGACGAGCGCGTTGATTGCCGATGCCATGACGGCGGTTGGGCGGACGCCGCAGTGGGGCGGTCCGCGATCGGCCGCCGCGACCGCGATTGCGTCGGTGGTGCGCGACGGCGACGTGGTGTTCAGCATCGGAGCGGGGGACATCACCAAGATGGGACCTGAACTCCTCGCCTTGCTGAGAGCCTGAGCCCGTGGACGACGCGCGGCCCAGTCCTGCCTCCGCGCCGTTGGCGCCGCTCCCCAAGTGGAAGCGGCTGCTTCGGACGCTGTCGCGCGTCACGCTCCTCGTGCTGGTGGTTGCCTCGCCCTGGTGGGGCCGCGCCCTGCTCCAACGGATGGATTTCTTCCGTGTTCGGCGTGTCGAACTGGAGGGTGTCCGTTACGCCACCCCCGACGAAATCGTTTCGCGGTTGAGGGTCGACACGACCGCGTCCGTATGGGACGACGTGTCGCCGCTTGAGGCGCGGGTGCGGGAGCATCCCCAAGTGCGCGAGGTGCGCATCCGACGGAAGCTCCCCGGGACTCTGGTCGTGGTCGTGACGGAGAAGGCGCCGGTGGCGTTGGTCAGCACACCGCGTGGCTTGGTCGTCACCGATGCGGCGGGGGACACGATGCCGGTGGATCCCACGTCGATTGACGTGGACCTGCCGGTGCTCGCGACACGGGACACGCTGCTGCTTCGCCTTCTTGGCGAGACGCAAACGGCGGAGCCGGCGTTCTTCGCTCGCGTGAGCGAAGCACGACGGGTGGAGCGAGGGGGAATCATGTTCATCCTTCCCGAATTCCGCATCCTGGCAGACTCGAGCGTCACGACCCAGCGGCTCGCCGATGTGTTGCCCGTGGAGCTCGATGCCACGCGACGCAACTGGCGACTCCGAGAGATTGATGTGCGTTTCCGTGATCAAGTGATCGTCCGACTCCAGGCCCCATGAATCTCGAACGTCTCGTTGCCGGGCTCGATATCGGTTCTGCCAAGACCACCGCGGTGATCGCGGAGGTCGTGGGGGACCTGCCCAAGCATCCGACCGTCAACATCCTCGGCGTCGGCCAAGCACGCACGACCGGCCTGCGCAAAGGGGTCGTGGCGGATATCGAAGAAACGCAGCGCTCCATCACCAAGGCGATGCAGGACGCCGAGCGGATGGCCGGCGCGCGCGTGGAATCGGTGTACGCGGGCATTGCCGGTGAGCACGTGCAGGCGATGACCTCGACCGGCATCGCGTCGGTGACGGGCCACGAGATCACGCGCGCCGATGTCGACCGCGCGAATGCCGTCGCCCGTGCGCAGGCAATCCCGCAGGACCGCGAACTCATTCACGCGATCCCGCAGGAATACACGGTCGATAAAAATCAGGGCGTGCGTGACCCTGTTGGCATGATTGGCACGCGTCTCGAGACGGAGATGTATCTCGTCACGATTGGCTCGTCGCCGGCGATGAATCTGCGTAAGGCGATTGAGCGTGCAGGCTACAAAGTCAGTGAGCTCGTACTCGAGCCGCTCGCCAGCGCACTCAGCGTGCTCACGGACGACGAGAAGGAACTCGGCGTCGCGCTCATTGAGATGGGCGCTGGCACCACCGACGTCGCCGTGTTCCACGAGGGGAAAATCCGCCACTTAGGCACCGTCGCGTACGGCGGTCTCAACGTCACGAGCGACATCGTGCACGGACTCGGCGTCACGCAGCTCGACGCCGAACGCCTCAAGGAGCAGTACGGCGCCGCGTACGAGCCGCTGGTGAAGCACACGGGGGAGATCATCAAGTTGCCGAGCACTGTCGCGCAGGGGGATCGCGAGATCCCGCGCGAGTTGCTGGCACATATCATCCATCAGCGCACGCAGGAGATCTTCGAGATGGTCCTGCGCGACGTCGAGCAGGCGGGGCTGATTTCGCGTCTCGCCGCGGGGGTGGTGGTGACAGGTGGCGCGGCCGCGCAGCCGGGAATGGACAACCTCGCGAGTGAGGTGTTCGGGACGGGGGCGCGGATTGGCATCCCTGGCGAGTATCTCGGCGGCCTTGCGGACAGCGTGCAGAGCCCGCGCTTCTCGACCGTGACGGGGCTGGTGCAGTACGGGGCGCACCGCGTCTCGTTGGGCGCATCGCAGGGGAAGGGGCGGCGGTTGTCGCTGTCAGGGGCGTCGCCGAGCATGGACAACATGGCGTCGCGGTTTAAGACTTGGCTGCAGGATTGGTTTTAAGACGGCAGCTCTAAGCTCGAAGCGGAAAGCCGAAAGAGTGAACCCACTTACGGCTTACAGCTCCCAACTTTCAAGGGCAGTTCGCCGGAAATCACAAATCTGGCACAAGACTCTCTGGCTGGTGGACAAGACCTTGTCCCCCAGCCATTTGCGTTTCCCTCCCTCGCTCGTCTAGCGGGATGTAGGGGACGGGGTGGACGGAGCTATATTACCGCCCTGTTACCGCCTCGTCACACGCCGCGTCACACGTCACGTCCCATCCCATCTGGAGCACCACGCGCGATGAGCATCTTCGAGTTCGAGGAGACCCACGCCCAGAACGCCCGCATGAAGGTTGTGGGGGTCGGGGGAGGCGGTGGAAATGCGGTCAATCGGATGATCGAGGAGCTGCTCGAGGGCGTGGAGTTCATCTCGGTGAACACGGACGCGCAGGCGCTTCTCAACTCCAAGAGCGATGTGAAGATTCAGATCGGCAAGAAGCTGACGCGCGGGCTTGGCGCCGGCGCACGGCCGGAGATTGGACGTCAGGCCATCGAAGAGAATCGCGATGAGGTTGCCCGGGCGATTGCTGGTGCGGACCTCGTCTTTATCACGTGCGGTATGGGGGGCGGCACCGGCACCGGTGCGGCACCAATCGTCTGCGAGCTCGCGCGGGAACAGGGCGCGCTGACGGTCGGCATCGTCACGAAGCCCTTTCTGTTCGAGGGCCGCAAGCGCATGCGCCAGGCCGACGAGGGGATCGCCGAGATGGCCAAGCACGTGGACACGATGATCATTGTGCCCAACGAGCGCCTGCTCGCCGTCGTGGGCAAGGGGATCCCCTTCCAAGACGCCCTCAAGAAGGCCGACGAGGTGCTCTTGCAGGCCACGGGCGGCATCTCCAGCATCATCACCAAGGCCGGTATGGTGAACGTCGACTTCGCGGACGTGCGCACGATTATGCAAGATGGCGGGTCGGCGATTATGGGTACCGGCGTGGGTCGCGGCGAGAATCGCGCGATCGATGCGGCGCGCATGGCAATCGAGAGCCCCCTGCTCGATAACGTCTCCATCGGGGGCGCTCGCGGCGTGCTGATCAACATCACCGGCGGCCACGAGATGACGCTCGACGAAGTGACCGGCATCTCCACCACAGTGAAGGATGCGGTGGGAGAGGATGCGGAAATCATCTTCGGCGCCGTCTACGAGCCGGCGATGCAGGGCGAACTACGCGTCACCGTGATCGCCACTGGCTTCGCGAAAAAGGCGCTGGGTGGCGCGACAATCCCGCACCGCGCGAGCACGCCGGTCATCCCGATTGATCCCGCGGCGCGTGCCCGTCCGTCGATCCCGTCCATTCCGGCCGCGGGTAACGCGATGCCGGCGCCGCGTGTGCGGCAGTCGGCAACGCGTCCGATGGAGGATCTCAGCGATCTCGAGATCCCGACATTCATTCGGAGACAGATGGACTGATGCGTTCTCGGACGCGGCAGATCCTGACGGGCGCGGCGGTCGCGGGGTTAGCGATCGCCGCGCTTCGTGCGCCTACGCCAACCCTCGGCGACCCTGCGGTGTTGTTCGGGGCACTCGATCTGCAGCCCTGGACCCAGCACGACACGCTCGGCGATGGGGAGACGCTCAGTGGTTTTCTGGAATCGGCTGGACTGAGTTCCAAAGACGCGGCCAACGTGATCGCCGCCGCGACACTCCTTGATCCGCGCCGCATCCCCGCGGGCATGAAAGTCGAACTCGTCGGCGATACCACCGATGTGCGGCCACGCGAGATTCGCTTCAAGATGTCGGTCGACCGCATCGTGCGGTTGGCGCGGGCTGGCGATGCGTGGACGGCGAGCGAAGAAGTGTTGCCGTGGACCATCGACACCGTCCTCGTGCGCGGCGTCGTGCGCTCCTCGCTCTATGAGGCGATCGGCACCGCGTCCAAGGGAATCCTCTCGGGGCGCGCTCGCGATGAACTCGCGTGGAGTATCGCCGATATCTACGAGTACAAGATCGATATGTCGCACGAGCTTCAGGAGGGCGACGAAGTGCGCGCCATCTTCGAGCGTCGGATCGCGCCGGACGGCTCGCAGAAGATTGGTACCGTACTCGCCGCAGGGTTGCAGCGCGCGGGGACCGAGGTACAGGCCTTCCGCATCGAGAAGGAGGATGGCAAGGTCCGCTATTACGATGCGCAGGGGCGTTCGTTGGCGGCGACCTTCTTGCGCGCGCCGGTCTCGTTCCGTCGCATCTCCAGCAACTTCGGTCGACGCCGTCATCCAATTCTTGGCACGATGCGGCAGCACGCCGGCATCGACTACGCGGCGGGCTCCGGCACACCGGTGCGCGCCATCGGCGACGGCACGGTGATCTTCGCTGGGCGAAAGGGCGGCTACGGCAACCTTCTCGAGATACGCCACCCCAACGGCATGGTCTCGCGCTATGGCCATCTGCGCGGCTTCGCGTCAGGGGTCCGTCGTGGTTCACGCGTGTCAATCGCCGAGACGGTCGCGTATGTCGGCTCCACCGGGCTCTCGACCGCGCCGCATCTCCACTTTGAGATTCTCGTGGGCGGTGTGCACCGAGATCCGCGTCGTGCGCTCGCCGCGGCCGAGGCGGGGCCGTCGCTTACAGGACAAGCACTCGCGCGCTTCGAACTCGCGCGCGGCGCGGTCGCCTTCGCGCTCGAGCAGCCCGCCGGCATCATCCGCTCGCTCGGCAACTGACGCAGTGCGCGTGACGCCACGCGCTCCATTTGCCGGCCACTCCTGATGTTGCTCTGGACGCTCTCGCTGCTCGCCGGACTCGCGCTCGCCGTCGTCACCTACGGCGCACGTGCTCCCCGCGCCGTCTTTGCGCTCCGCACTCTCGCGACCACACTGGCGGTTGCGCTCCTGCTCAACGCGCCGCTCACGTCGGCGCGGCCGTTGCGGCCCTGGGTCGCGCTCGATGCCTCGGCGAGTTGGACCGCGTTGGATTCAGGCGCGTGGCGCGCGGCGGTACGCTCTGCCGACTCAGCAATGCGTGCCGACGGTGACTCGCTGCTCCTCTTTGGTGGGATGCTCCGAGCAGATTCCGCCCCGGCCCTGCCGACCGATGGCGCCTCGCGCGTGGAACCGCTTGTCGAGGCCGCGCGGGCGCTTGGGCGACCAGTCATTGTCATCACCGATGGGCGTCTGAGCGATGGCGAGCAACTCGCTGATCTGCCAATCGGCTCGGCGGTCGTGGTGCACGACGGGGCGCCACGTACGGACCTCGCGGTGGCGGCGTTCGATCCCCCTCGGGCGGCGCTCATTGGCGATTCGCTCGATCTCGTTGTCCTGCTGCGAGCGGGGAGCGGCGGAGCGGGCGCCCGCGGGCTCTCGCTGACGCTCGGTGGTCGGGCGCTCGGCCGAGCGGCAATCGAGCCACTTGAGGCGTACGGCGAGCGCGAGGTCACACTGCGTGTGGCGATCCCGGCCCTCGAGGGGGATCAGCGGCTGATCGCCGCGCTGGAGGCAGGCGCTGCAGGCGCTGCAGGCGCTGCTAGCGATGCGGTGACAGCCAACGACAGCGCCGTCGCCACGCTGCGGGTCGCCGGCACCGCAAGCATTGCGCTGGTCTCCACCTCGCCGGATCAAGACGTACGCTACGCACTGGCCGTGCTGCGCAGCACGCAGCGTAGCGCGGTGCGCGCTTACCAGCGTGTCGCCCCCGGGCAGTGGCGCGAAGGGGACGCACTCCGCGCGGTCCCTGAGGAGGTCGTGCGGCGCGCGGTCGAGCAGGCGTCGCTCGTTGTGCTGCATGGCGATACGGCCTACTTCGGCCCGCCGCGCCGACGCGCACGTGGCGCGCTCGTGTTGATGGCTCCCACCGAAGGCGAGGATGATCTCTACGCGATGAGTGCCGGCGATTCGCCGCTCCGCGCCGCGCTTGGTGATCTCCCGTGGGAGGCACTCCCGCCGCTCAGCGTCGGTGCCGTGATACGCGGGACCTTCCTCCCCGCGCTGCAGGCGCGCCGTGCCCGCCGCGGCGAGGATCGGACCATCGTCGCGCTCGAGGAGGGTCCCCCGCGCGTTGTGGTGGTGAGCGCGGCGGGCTTCTGGCGCTGGCGGACGCGCGGCGGCGCCCCTGCCGAAGCCTTCGACGCGCTGTGGGGGAGTATATTCGACTGGGTTACGACGTCCGCGCGCGATGCTGCCGCGGGCGCCGATGCACCGCGGCTCGCCAGCGAGCTCGTCCCGGGTCCCGCGACCGTCCGGAGCGGGCCTGTGGGTACGGCCCCGGTCCGCGACCTGGCTCCGCGAGCTCGCGAGGCCTGGTGGCTCGCCGCGCTGGCCCTTCTCGCGCTGTGCGGGGAATGGGTGATGCGCCGGCGAATCGGATGGCGCTGATCCCGCCACGCGCTCCTACGTTCTTCCCCTGACGATGGCCGACCTGCTCAAGCGCCGCTCCCTCTGGCAGCGCATCAAAGAGATTGCCCTCACCGATGTCACCGTGCTCGCCCGCGGTGGCGTGGATGCGGACACGCTCGAACGACTCGAGCAGACCCTGCTCGAGGCCGATCTTGGCGTGCCGGTCACGGCGCGCCTTGTAGACGAGATTCGCCAACG
>JAYTDH010000282.1:0-3808 GCA_043736095.1 Gemmatimonas sp. | reverse complement strand
TAGCGCACGCTGTCGGCTAGCGCACGCTGTTGCCCTATCGCGTCAGCTGAAACCCGAATGGAATCTCCACCAGCTGCCGCACATTCGTGCGGCCGAGCTTCGCCGGCGCGAATCGTAGACGCGGGAGCACGGCGCGCACGGCCTCGATAAACGCGGGGTGCGTGGCGTCGAGTATCTCGAGCGTGTTGAGCTCCGCGCGTCCGTTCGCGCTGACAACGAATCGCACGCGCACGCCGCCCTCGATGCGCTGCGTCGTGAGCATCTCTGGATAGCGCGGCAGTGGTGAGTGCGGCAGTAAGTGCGCGGCGATATCCACCGACTCGGCGCCGAGTACCGTGCCGCCAAGTGGAGTGCCCTCACCGGGCGTAAAGTTCCCTGGCGTGCCAGGCGTTCCGCCCTCTGGGAGGAGAATCGGCATCGCGCCGTCGATAGGTAGAGGGAGCGTGCTCGGCACTGCTATTGGTGCGATGAGCGGCGGCGCAACGGGCGCGATTATCGGCGTGGCAGTCGGTGCAACCGGCGCGGCGGGTACACGCGGGCGCGGCAATGCAGCGGTGCGTGGTGGTTCGGCGCGCGCGACAGGCGCCGTGAGCGGAACAACGCGCGATTCACGCGGCGCCTCGAGCGTTGCTGGCCCCTGAGTCGTGGCGATGATCGCCGCCGTAATCATCAACCCGTGCAGTAGCACACTGATTGTCGTGCCCTCGGCGCCTTCTGTCCGCGCCGGACGTGAACCGAGTAGCTGCGAGAACATTTGCACCTCCGGTGAGGGTCCTTGAGATAGGGTACCCGTCGGAGATTGCGATTCTCTATTCAGAGAGATGAAGAGTTGATGAAGAGGGCGTGAGGGATGCCTCTGGGAGAAATCGGAGACGGGGCCATCGCCATCTACTTCGGCGCCCGCGCCGGCCCAATCGCGCGATTCACCACAATCATCAGGGCCGCCAACACGATGAACACCAGGGCAATCCCCACTGCATTGCGCAGCGCCAGCCCATACCCAAGCGCGGCCACATTGATGAACGGATACGGATAGTCGGAAATCATCGCGCCGCGCGCAAAGACATAGATCGCGTAGCCGAGCGGGTAACCGATCCAGCCCGGGATATCCTTGAACGCGACCTCACCTCGCCCAACCGTGCGCGCCCAGAACACCACGAAAGCTACCGGCAGCACATAGTGGAGCATCGTGTCCACGGCGAGATCGAGCCCGGTGGGATTCCAGGTCGCGGCCAACACGAAGTGGTAGACCACGCCCACGATGATGATTGCGGTCGCTGCGGTGGTGGCGACGCCGGCGCGCCGGAGAAAACGCGCGGTCGGATCGGTGGCGCTGGGGAAGAGGTGCGCGGTCACGACACTCGCGCAGAGGATGTTCGTGATAAGTGTGAAGTATCCGAGATACTGCACGACGCCGTGCCACGGGCCGTGGCCATCGGCAATCGCGTTACTGACGGAGATATAGAATTGCGTGCCGAGTGTGAGCCACGCGAGGACAGCGAGCAGGGCGATTAGTGGGCGTGGCATCAATGGAAAGGACAGGGGTTTAAACAACACCATCAAGATTGTGCTTCAAGGAAAGTCTCTGGCCCGTTCGAGCATCCCTCATCAAATTCCGATGAGTGTGTGCCTCACGAACGCCCACCAGGTGCGATAACCGCTCAAGTGCCGCGCGAGTCGCTGAACGCGACTTTCGCGATTCTCGCGGCCGTACGCGCGGTCCCAGCGATGCTCGCGATCCTCGCGCCCCGCGGCGCGGAGTCCACTCCATCGCGGGCGGAGTGCAATGAGCCAGAGCCGACGATTCATTCGCACAGAGGGGCTGCGCGGCCCCTCGCCCTGCAGGAGAGTTGCGACGAAATGTCGCTCCAGTGCCCGCATGACCCACGCGGGATTCGGTGGAGCAAGGCGCGCGAGCGTCTCGGCGGGAATCCGCTCACCAATCAACAGCTGCGTGAGACGGAGCGTCCAGTAAACAGTCGTCCCCGCCTTCGCGGCGCGCGCCTCGCGCTCAACCTTCTCCCACGAGAATCCCGCGCCCGCGCCAAAACTCGCTCCCGCACCCGCACCCGCACCCGCAGGTCCGCTTCCAGCTACGCCGCCAGTCAGCGCTGCAATTGAACGCACCGTCCGCCACGGCCCGAAATGCAATCCATGCTGCCACGCGAAGTGAATGCAGGCGTGTAGCAGATGATGCTCGGGCGAGAGCATCATCGCGCCCTCGAACGGCGCCGGCGCCGGTACTGCCTCGCGCCACCAACTCGCGACGTCGAGTTCGAAGGTGTGGTCCGGCGGTAGCAGCATCGTATGGAGTTCGAGCCGCAGGCCCGGCAGATCAGCACGCACGAAGTGCGGAAGATGGTGCTGTCCCTGCAGGAGCTCCACAACCACTGGGTCACTCGTGACCGACCATCCGCACGCGAAGAGCGCCGCCGTTGCACGCTCCGCATCCTCGGGATGAATCAGGAGATCCACATCTCCCATCGGTCGCGATCGAAAGGTCGGATCGGTCATCGCGCCGATCGCCGCACCCTTCAGGAGCAGCACCGGAATCCCTGCCGTCGCAAACGCACGCACCGTCTCCTGCGCACGCTGACTCAGTAGCGTCATCCGGAACTCGCTCACCATCGCGCGCATGCGCAGGAACTCGGCGATCTCGCGCGGGAGCTCGGTGCGTCTCGGCTGCACGAGTCGCCAGATTGCGGGCGTCGCGCCTTCCATCTCGGCAAGGGTTAGTGCGCGCGGCCAGTCCCGTACCTGTTTCGCGAGCGACAACAACTCCTCTGCACCGCAGGCGGGATCCGCACTGCGGAAGACGAACTGCGTCTCAACGCTAAGGGGCATAGGCTTGGGCATCATCAGTACTGCGAGAGAGTGCCCTGCATTCGCGCGCGGCGCAAGGCGGCCACTAGGCACACACCGCCAAGAGTCATCGTCCCCGCGGCAATCAACGCGAGTAACGACACATCGTACGCGACCTCTCCCAGCCCCGCGCCACCGAGGAGCAACATCCGCACCGCGCGCAGTGCATAAGCGAGCGGCACGAACTCGGTGAGCGCCTGCAACCATCCTGGGACCACGGTGGTCGAGTAGTACGCGCCGCCCAGCAGCGCTGATCCGGTGATCACCAACGAGATCAATGGCCCCGACGTGCGGAACACCAACACCAACGCCGCCGAGACCAATCCGATCCCCGCGTACGCAAGAATCGTCAGCAACACGATGACCGCCACGGCAGGGATCATCAGCAAGGAGTATCGTGCGCCGAGAAGGGCGGCGCCCGCCATTAGAACAAACGCACGAATCAGACTCATAAGGATGCCATAGCCTGAGAGCCCCACGAGAATCGCCGGCAGCGAGGTGCGCGTCACGAGCAGCGCTTCAAATGTGCCACTTCCAATATTCCCCGCAATCGCACCCGCTGCCGCGCCCGCCGCGGTCGAAATCACGTAGATGGACGCCACTCCAACCACCATGAAGGCGAAGTACTGCCCGCCCTCCGCAGCAATCGTTCCCGCCGCGACAGGCTGCAACGCCCCCGCCACGAAAAAGAGCGGGAGAATCGATACGATCACTCCGCCGAACGACATCAACGTCGCCAAGCGATAGCTCGTGGCCGAGAGCCAGGCCACCCGCACCAACGCGAGCGCGCTACGCATTCGCCGCCACCACACGCTCAATCAGATCGGCCAGCGAGGGCGCGCTGTGTTCGAATCGCGCCACCGCACCACCCTCGGCCGTCAGCAACGCCAACACGCGCGCCGCCGCATCCGCGCCGCCGCGCACTTCGCCTCGCCACTGCTCCCAG
>JAYTDH010000281.1:0-2079 GCA_043736095.1 Gemmatimonas sp. | reverse complement strand
CCATCCGCACGATGGCGCCATCTACGCCGTGGGGCTCCTGCATCGCGGTGCGCGCTCGGCGGTGGAGTTCGCGGGCCGCGAGGGATTCGTCAATGGTGACGGGCCAGCGCTCGCACGCCCCGTAATCCGGGTGAATGGCGAGGTCATCGAACTGGCGCGGGCGGGGATTGCCTGGGAACGCGCGCTCCAATGGCTTCCAACCTTCACGAGTACGGTGGGCGATCTCGTGGTCCGCGGGACCGTTTTTGCGCCATTCGGGCAGGATGCGGACATCGCCGGGGCGGTGTACACCCTGGCCTTCGAGAACCGCTCCAAGCGCCCCATGCAAATCAGCGTCGGGCTCGAGGGCACGCTCGGGCACCGGCAGCTGCGGGTGCGGACGCCGCGTACGGCGGAGGACGCGCACCGGGTGCGTGAAGCGGGGCACGGCGTGGTGATTCTCGATGGGGTCGCGGTGCCCGGCATCTGCGCGCTCGCACTCGCGGCCGATGGTGACGCGACGGTGAAGGTGCAGGAGGGCGTGACACCGAGCTACGCCATCACGCGCGAGTTGCAGATTGGTGCTGGGGAGCGGGCGGAGTCGGCGTTTTATATCGCGGCAGGGCCGGAGCGCGATGGTGCCGAAGCAACGGTCGGGGTGATGCGGCGGCGCGGGTGGCGCTCGCTGCTCACCGTCACGCGCGATTCCTTGCGCGCGCTCGAGCAGTCTACTGGGCTTGAGTCGCTCGACGCGTTAATCAACCGCAATCTGCTGTTCGCGTACTTCTATGCGGTGGGGCGCGCCCTCGACGATGCGCAGTTCTATCTCGTGCGGAGCCGCGCCCCGTGGTGCGCTTGGGGCGTGACGATCCGCGACTGGGAAGCACTCGCGTGGACCGTGCCGGCAGTCCAGTTGGCCGATCCGCCGCTCGCCCGCGAACTCATCCTCCGGGCGTGTGAGTTGCACGGATACGCGCCTGGGCGAGGCGTCCACTATCTCGATGGGACGCTCTTTGAGCCGGGCTTCACCCTCGAAGGCTGCGCCTCGTACGCCGTCGCCACCGAGCGCTACATCCGCGAGACGGGGGACGATCAGATTGTTGAGGAGTTGATTCTCGCTGATACGCTCTACGCGACGAACGACGAACTCGCCTCGCGCCGCGACGAGCATCATCCGCTGTATCACACCGAGGTGACGCTCGATCGTCGCCCTGCGGCGTTGCCCTTCACGCTGCACGGCAATGCGGTGGTCGCATACGCGCTCGACGCGCTGAGCCGCACGCTAGATGAAGAAGCGGCTCAAGAAGTTCAGAACGCGGCCGCGGTGCGGGCGGCGCTGCGCCGCCACTTTGCGGTGGGTGGCGAGTCCAAGGCGACCCTCGCCGCCTCCGCCGACCTCGCGGGCAAGCATGATCTCGAGGACGATCACGTTGGCTCGGCGCTCTGGCTCCCGATGTGGGAAGCGATCGAGCGCACGGATTCGCTCTATCGTCGCACGGCGAAGCGAACGCCGGAGACGGATCGTTTGGTGGTGGAGATTGGGCGCCTCTTTGGCCCTGAAGCGGGGGAGGTGCTCGAGTGGTTGCGCGTGGCGCCACTGCACGAGGGGCTGGCGGCGGAGTCGGTCGACGACGCGGGCAAGGCGCTCTCGCACGGCGGCGATGCGGCGCTCAGTGGGCTGCTCGCGTACACGGCGTGGTACACGGTGCACGCGTTCGGCGTGCGGCCGTAAGCTTTCCGCAGCGTGACCTAAGCCTTCAGCACCTGTTGGAGTGCGCCGAGGCAGCGCTCAAGGCCAGCCACCGTGTGGTCGCCCATGTGGCCGATGCGAATCGTCGAGTCCTGCAGCTGCCCATAGCCGCGCCCGATCACGAATCCGCGGTCGTGCATCGCCGCGCAGACATCGCGGGAGTTGAGATGTGGCGGGAGAGAGAGGCAGCTCACGCTCGGTGAGCGCTCACCGGCGCGAGTGACAAATCCCACGCTCGTGCCGCGGGCACGTTGATTGTCCACCCAGCGCTCGGTGTGCGCGAGCATCTGGCCGTGGCGCGCCCATCGCGTGGAGATCCCTTCGGCGAGGATATCGGCGATCTGCGCGTC
>JAYTDH010000280.1:0-5346 GCA_043736095.1 Gemmatimonas sp. | reverse complement strand
GGCGATATCGCGGGCATCCGCCAGCGCCTGCCGTATCTCAAGTCACTTGGCATCACGACGCTCTGGTTGAATCCCGTCTACGACAACAACAACGGGCTCAACTTCAAGGAGACGTACGACGGGCAGCCGATGGCCGACTATCATGGCTACGGGGCTATCGACTTCTATGGCTTTGAAGAGCACTTCGGCACGCTTGCGGAGTTTCGCGACTTCGTGGACGAAGCGCATCGGATGGGGATTAAGATTGTGGCGGATATGGTCGCGAATCACACCGGGCCGTATCACCCTTGGGCAAGCGATCCGCCCACGCCCACTTGGTTCCACGGGACCACCGAGCAGCACCCCGACAACACGTGGCAGACGTGGACCATCGCCGATCCCTACGCGACGCCGGAGGTTCGGCGCGCGACGATGGACGGCTGGTTCATCAACATCCTCCCCGATCTCAATCAGGATGATCCCGAAGTTGCGCGCTACCTAATTCAGAACACGCTCTGGTGGGTCGCGATGACGGGAATGGATGGCATCCGACAAGACACCTGGCCCTACGTGCCACGGGCCTTCTGGAAGCCGTGGATGGCGGCGATCAAGAAGGAGTTTCCCGCGCTACGAGTGGTCGGTGAAGTGTTCGATGGCGACCCTGCGATTCTGGCCTTCCATCAAGGCGGCGTACGGCAGTGGGACGGAATTGATGTTGGCGTGGACGCGCTGTTCGATTTCCCACTCGCCTTCCCCGCACGGAGTGCGTTCGCCGAGGGGAATGCGCTGCGGCAACTCCCTGAGCAACTCGCGCGGGATCGGATGTATCGCGATCCGCGATCGATGGTGACCTTTCTGGGACTCCACGATATCGACCGCTTCATGGGCAATCGTCGCGCGACGATTGACGGGCTCAAGCTCGGATTCACCTTCCAACTCACCACGCGCGGCGCGCCGCTCATTTACTACGGCGATGAGATTGGAATGCTCGGCGGCGGAGATCCGGAGAACCGTCGGGACTTTCCTGGGGGATTCCCAGGGGACAAGCGCAACGCCTTCGAAGCCGCAGAGCGCACCCCAGAACAACAGGCGGTGTGGAGCCACGTGCAACGGTTGTTGACGATTCGACGCGAACGCCCGGATCTCCGTGGCGCCGCGACGCAGAATCTCGTCATCGGCACGCAACTCTGGGTGTATCGGCGTGGGAACACCGTCGTGGCGCTCAACAACGACACCACGGCGGTCAGCGCTCGTGTGCCAATCGGCCTACTCGGCGCTGATCTCCTCGGACTCTGCGGAATCCCAGAACCACAGGGAGCAGTGGTGGCCATTCGGATGCCAGCGCGCACTGGCTGCATCTTCCCGGTGGAGTCGGTCGAAGTGCCGGGCCCGGCGCTCGGCGTCGCTGGAACGCGTGTGGTGATTTCCGCCTTCGCATCAACAAACGTCGTCGCGCGCCAAGTCGAGATCTGGCTCCCCCCAGGCTATGGGCGCGACACGGTGCGGTACCCCGTGCTGTATGTGCACGACGGCCAGAATGTGTTCGATCCCTCAACGAGCTATGGCGGCGTAGACTGGGGAATCGATGAGTGGATGACACGACTGATTGCGGAGCGGAAGATCCGTCCGGCGATTGTCGTGGCGGTGTGGAATACGCCGCGCCGCTTTCAAGAGTTGATGGCGCAGAAGGCGGTCCCCGCTGGCGACACGATCATCTCCACGGGAATCGAGCCGACTTCTGCGAGGGGGCAGTTGCTCGGCGATGCGTACGCACGGTTCCTCGTTGAGGAGCTCAAGCCCTACATCGATCGAACGTATCGCACGCGTCGAGGACGCTCAGAGACGTTTATCATGGGCTCGAGCATGGGCGGGATCGCCTCGCTCTACGCGGCGGCCGAATACCCCAACGTGTTTGGTGGCGTGGGCGCGGTCTCCACGCACTTCCCAGCAGGTGATGGTGCGTTGATTGACTACCTCGCTGGGCACATGCCTGATCCCACGACGCATCGTATCTATATGGATCGCGGCACGGCAACGCTCGACGCGACCTACTCACGCTATCAGCCGCGTGCAGATTCGCTCTTCCGCGCCCGCGGGTACCGCGATGGTGTGAATTTCCGCACCACAGTCATCGAGGGGGCAGAACACAACGAGCGAGCGTGGCGGGTCCGCGTGAATGATGCGCTGATATTCCTGCTGAGGCGTTGAGGCCTCAGTATACGCAACCCGTGCGAGGGGGGAGATCGAGCACCATCGTATTCCCCTCCGCGCGCGGGACACCGCAGGTCCCGATCACCGCTGCGCCGCGCACCGACAGCCCTGGCACCCTCACCGTCGCCGCGGCTTCTGCGTTATTGATTACCACGACCGTGGTGCCGCGACGATAGACGAACTGTTGGTTCTCGACCAGAAGCTGCTCGGTAGGCACACCGTGCAGTTCCGGGCGCGCGCGTCGCAGAGCGAGGAGCGCCTGTACATGCGCAAAGATTCGCTGCTCACGCGGCTCACGTCCATTGGGCTCGAAGGCATTGCGCGCATCCTCGCGCCATCCCCCAGGGAAGTCCCGCCGGTTGTCGGGATCGCCGCCACCATTCAATCCGATCTCGTTCCCGTAGTAGAGTTGCGGGATCCCGCGCGTCGTGAGCAGGAAGGTGTAGGCGAGGAGGAGTCCGTCGTCGCCGGTGCGAGCATCCCACGGCAGGCGCGACATATCGTGATTGTCTGTGACCGTCACGAGCCGTTCCGGATGATCATAGAGACGGTCGCGCGCGAGAGTTTGCGCCACCTCACGCACCGATGCTCCGCGCATGAAGGTGCGCCGCACCGCGGCCTGCATCGGGAAGTCGAACAGGTGATCGATTCCCGTGCGGATCCCGTCGAAGTTCGCTTTGCTCCCCTCGAAGAACGCAACGAGCGCGGGGTCTTCGTCGAGCACCTCGCCAACGACAGTCATCGCCGGGTACTCACGCTTGATTGCGGCCATCCACGGGCGCCAGAAGGCGCGCGGCACGTAGGGCCAGGTGTCCTGTCGAACTGCATCAAGCCCCGAGATACCAGCCCACCAGAGCGTGTTCTGGATCAGATACCGCTCGACCTCGGGGTCGGCCTGATTGAAGTCCGGCAGAATGTTCGCGAACCATCCGCTCAGCGTGGAGTCCTGGACTGCGGCCGCCCCGTAGGGGTCCGCGATTGAACGCATCTGCCAGTTGTTCGGCAGGTGCCGCGCAAGCGTCCCCGAGTACCAAGTCGGCGTCGGGGGATCATGCGCCCAGACGTGCTCTGGTCCGGTATGGTTTGCCACCATGTCCATCACGACTTTCATGCCGAGTGCGTGAGCATCATCCACGAGACGGCGGTACGCCGCAAGGTCGCCGAAGTGCTCCTCGACCGCGTAGAGATCCACCGCGCCGTAGCCGTGATAGTCGGTGAAGCCGTTGGGCGCCCAACTCTGCTGCGCCCGATGCGCAATCGAGTCGACGTTGTCATAAATCGGCATCAACCAGATGGCGGTGACTCCGAGCGACTGAAGATACGGCAGGCGCTGGCGCACGCCCTCTAGATCACCGCCGTGATAGAAGCGCGGATCATCGCGTCGGTACAGCCCGCGCGAGCGCAGCGGATCGTCGTTTGCAGGATCACCATTGGCGAAACGATCTGGCATGATGAGGTACAGCACGTCGCGGGCGCCCACGCCTTGGAATCGCCCCGCCCGACCGAGTGGCGCGTGCACCGCGAAGTTGAACGCCGTGCTGCCGCTCCGTGTCGTCAGCGTCACTGGGTACGAGCCGGGCCGCGTTCCCGGTCGTACCGTCACATCCACGAACAGGTTCGTCCCCGCGGAACTGACGCGGACACCGCTGCATCGCACGGTGCCACAGCTGACGCGGGCGCCGGCGAGGTCTCGCCCTCGTACCAATAGTCGCACAGGATTAATCGAGTGGCCGACCCACCAGTTCGGTGGCTCAACTTTGGTTACGATCGGCGCACGCACCGCCACACTCTTCGGCTCACGCACCGGCTCACGCACTGGCTCACGCACCGGCGGTGGCGTCTGGGCCTCAGGCGAACCGGAGGCCGTAGCCATCGCGACGACGAGCAGGAGATACCGACGCATACAGACCTCGAATGTCACCGCGCGTTTGGAAGTCGCGTGATGCGGAGTTGATGGAGGAGTGCGCGACTCACCGCGCCATTCATATTCTCGTCGCGCGCATCCCAACGGACGGTAAAGATGTGTTCGCCTGCGGGGAGGGTCACGAGCACGGGGTTGCTGTAACCGCGAAGCTCCCACGCGCCAGCGCCGCGTTGCGGCATCACCAGCACTCCACTCTCCCGACCATCGACATCGAGCGTGCGCACGGCGGCTTTGTCTTCGGTATTGATTGGTCCATTGCCATTGGAGTAGAGCGCGTCCACCGCGTACCGTCCCGTCGTCGCAATGCGCACACGGAACGCTACCGGAGCGCTCGCACGCTCGAGATTCCGCTGCGCGCTTCGTGGGACGAACTCCTGCACCCCCATCACGGTGACGACGCGCTGCGGTTCGCTCAGGAACGACCCCGTCCCCAATTCGTCAATCGCCTCGAGCTGGTACTCCGCGAGCGAATCGTGCGCGATCACTGACAGCGCACGTACTCGGAGCGTATCTATTGGCCTTCCGTCACGGTGTACGACGTACTGCGCTGCCCCCGGGATCGAATCCCACTGGAGCACGCGTCGCACTCCCTCACCCGCAACCTGCGCCATCGGTGTGGCCGGTGCGAAACGCGTCGCGACGAGCGCCGAAGAGCCCGAGGTGCCCGAAGAGCCCGAAGAGCCCGAGATGCCCGAGGTGACATGGCACGACTCGCCGAGTGTAATCTCAATGAGATGCGCTCCCGTCAGCGTCGCCGGGATCTCCGCCCTCGTAATCGGGACACCATCAAGCACAGCAGCCGGCGCGGCACAGGCTCCCCATCCGCGCACCCGCACGGTCAATGTGGCGCCACGATACTTGATGCCACGTAGCTCGCGCTCGCCCACATAGCTCTCAGGCACCACCGGAGCGAACCGCAACCGATCGACCTCAAACCGCAACCCGAACAGCACGCGATACTGCATCGCCAGCGCACCCGCCACGCTCCAGAGCTGACGATCGGAATTCAGCGCCGTTCCCTCGAAGTGCCCCGTCTCCGCGACCAGATTCTCCTTGTTCGTCAGAAAGAGCGCGGTGCCACGCGTGACCGAAGCGAGCCCGCGCTCCACCGGATGCATCGAGCGCGCATCGGCGGCGGCCCACGTGTCATACGCGGTCACGAACGGCCAAATCGTCGCGTTGTGATAGAATGGCACCCCTTCAATGAAGGGCCAGAACGTTGGCGTGCCAAA
>JAYTDH010000279.1:0-4086 GCA_043736095.1 Gemmatimonas sp. | reverse complement strand
GGAACCGGCGCGCGTCGCGCGCTACGAGGTTGCCCTCGGTTGGTTAGCCACCGGCGATCTCGCGAATCTGCAGGTCGCGCCAGACGGCTCCGAGCTCGTCACGGTCCGCCGCTCGGAGGGTCGCACGAGTCTCTTTGTGCGTCGCCGCGATCAACTGGAAGGGGTGGAGCTGATCGGGACGGAGGGGGCCGTCAATCCCACGTACTCGCCAGACGGCAGAAAGATCGCGTATATGAACGGCTCCAGCATCCACGTCTTCGATCTCGCCGCTGGACTCTCGACGCTGCTCACCGACTCGCTAGTCGGTGTGCCTGGTCTCGCTTGGGGCTCCGACGGCTACGTGTACTACGACGGCCGCGGCGTGGGCCCGTTACTGCGCGTGCGTGAAACAGGAGGCGCGCCGGAGGCGGTCTCGACGCTCGACACCGCCGCGAAGGAGTTGCAGCACGTCTGGCCCGACCCGCTGCCAAACGGGAAGGGCGTGCTGATGGTGATCAATCGTGGTGGTCCCGGGCAGGGCGCTTCTGAAAGCGATGGAATTGCGGTGCTCGACCTGCGTACGGGTACGCATCGCGAACTCTTCCGGGGTGTCTTCGTGCGCTATGCGACGAGCGGGCACCTGTTGTACGTGACGCGTGAAGGTGATCTGATGGCCGTTCCGTTTGACCAAGATCGCCTCGAGGTCACAGGGACGGGCGTCGTCGTCGCGAAGGGCATTGCCGTGCGCCTCGGCGGCACTGGTGCGGTCGATCTCTCGATATCGCGCACAGGCACGCTCTGGTATGCCGTCGGCGGACGCGGTTCCGTTCAGCGGGAGGCGCAGTGGGTGGCGCGGGACGGCAGCGTGAGCTCGATGCGCCCGGAGCTGCAGGGCAACCTCATCGATGTCTCGATCTCACCCGACGGCAAACGACTCGCCTACATCTTACGCGTCAACGACGGTGGGCACATCTGGCTCCAAGACCTCGTGAATGGCAACCGCGAGCGACTCACCTTGGATCAGAGCTTTACGGAACTCGCCTGGAACCCGGACGGGCGCACGCTGGTCGCCGGCACTTCCGCGGGTATGCCGTACAGAGTGATGACGGATGGCAGCGCACCGGCCGCAGTTATCGCCGGCATCAGTCGCACCGGATTCAGCCTGCGCTGGACTCCCGATGGCCAAGGTCTGACTTACGCCATTCGCCAAGGCACGGACGTTGACATTTTGTCTTTCCGTCCCGGAATCGACACTGTGCCCGTCGCGCTCGTTAGCACGCCTGGCTCGAATCGTTCGCCGTCGGTCTCGCCGGACGGAAAGTGGCTGCTCTTCCAGTCGGCGCGTTCCGGTGTGAGTCAGATCTTCGTGCGCCAGTTTTCGGATACGACGGGCGCGCTTCGTCAGGTATCCTCGGGCGACGGTTTCGACCCCGTGTGGTCGAAGGATGGTCGCGAGATCTTTTATCGATTGCTCTCCGACTCGCTCGTGTCGGTGCCGGTGCTGACAGGCCCAGCGTTCGCCGTGGGAACGGAGCGCGTGCTCTTCTCCACGCGCGGCGTTACCGAGTGGGATCTTATGCCAGACGGTCGCCGCTTCCTGCTGTTGCGTGAGCGCGAGGCTGCCGAACCCAAGCGGCTGATCGTGGTTGAGAACTTCCACGAGGAATTGAAGGCGAGGGTGCCTCGATGAGCGGGATCGTGGAGCGGGTGTCGGCGGCGCTCGCCGACCGCTACCGCATCGAGCGCGAGCTCGGCCGAGGCGGCATGGCCACGGTGCATCTCGCCGAGGACCTCAAGCACAAACGCCGCGTCGCGGTGAAGGTGCTGAAGCCCGAGTTGCTCTTTGACGGTCAACGAGGCCAATCGATGACCGAAGCGAATAGGTTGACGGTCCGCTGCATACGGCTTGCCACTCGTGGTCGGCGAGTGCCCGTTGCTTGCCTCGACCGTACGCCGTGATGGATATTCCCCACATGGATCGCGCGCTCGCACGACAGACGGAACGCTTTCGCACGATGACGGCGGATCAGAAGGTGCGTCTCTCAGAAGCGCTCTGGGCCGAGGCGCGCGCCGTCACCATTGCTGGCGTTCGGGGGAGGCATCCCGGTTGGAGCGAGGAAGAGGTCGCCACGCGCGTCCGGGAGTTGATGCGTGACGCCCACGCCTAGCCTCATCGGACTTTTCGTCGCACCGCTCAACCGGGCGGGCATCGAGTACATGGTGACGGGAGGACTCGCCGCCGTCGTCTACGGACACCCGCGGATGACGCTGGACGTCGATCTTGTTCTGCGGCTATCCGCGCGTGATGCGGCAATCTTCTCGAGTCTGTGGTCGCCCGACGACTTCTACTCACCGCCGCCGGAGGTCATCGAAACGGAGCGCTCTCGGGTCGATCACGGGCATTGCAACGTCATCCACAACGATTCGATGATGCGCGCCGATGTGTACTTCGCCGGAAGTGACGACCTCGTGGCGTGGGCGCTCCAGCATCGGGTCGTGCGCGAGGTCCAAGGCGAGCACGTACAGTTCGCCCCAATCGAGTACGTCATCGTGAGCAAGCTCCGGTACTTTAAGATGGGAGGATCAGATCGCCACCTCCGGGATATCGCGCGCATGATGGAGGTGAGCGGCGGGGACGTCGATCGGCCGACGCTGGACGGCTGGATCGCGCGTCTGAATCTCGGCGCGGAGTGGCGCAGGGCCGAGGAGCATTTTGGACGTGAGTGAGCGCCTCTCCGCCGCCCTCGCCGACCGCTACCGCATCGAGCGCGAACTGGGCCGAGGCGGCATGGCCACGGTGTATCTCGCCGAGGACCTCAAGCACAAACGCCGCGTCGCGGTGAAGGTGCTGAAGCCCGAACTCGCTGCCGTGCTCGGCGCCGAGCGTTTCGTGGTGGAGATCACGACCACGGCCGCGCTGCAGCATCCGCACATCTTGCCGCTCTTCGATTCCGGCGAGGCGGATGGCTTCCTCTACTACGTGATGCCGTTCATCGACGGCGAGACGCTGCGTGCGAAGCTCGACCGCGAGACGCAGCTCGGCGTGGACGAAGCCGTGCGCATCGCGAGCGATGTCGCGAGCGCGCTGCATTACGCGCATACGCATGGCGTGATCCATCGCGATATCAAGCCCGAGAACATCCTGTTGCACGATGGTCGGCCGATGGTGGCGGACTTCGGGATCGCGCTGGCGGTTTCTGCGGCCGCCGGTGGCCGGATGACCGAGACGGGCTTAAGCCTTGGCACGCCGCACTACATGTCGCCTGAGCAAGCGACCGCCGAGAAGGAGATCACGGCGCGGAGCGATGTGTACTCGTTGGGCTCGGTGCTGTACGAGATGCTCACCGGCAACCCGCCACACACGGGGTCGAGCGCGCAGCAGATCATCATGAAGATCATCACCGCGCCGGCGGAGCTCGTGACGCTCTACCGCAAGTCGGTGCCGGCGAATGTCGCGGCCGCGGTGGCGAAGTCGCTCGAGAAGCTGCCGGCCGACCGCTTCGCGAGCGCGAAGGAGTTTGCCAACGCGCTGGGCAATCCCGCGTTCGGCGGCGGCGCGTCAGTCGCCGCGGCTTCCACTTTGGGTGCGTCCACTCCGCGCCGTCGCATGCAACTGGGGCTTGGCGTCATTGGCTTGGTGGTGCTGACCGCTCTGGCGACGTGGACACTCGCCGCGCCGCGCGAGCGTGGCGCGGCGAGCGTGCACTTGGCGTTCTCCTCGGCACCGGGCCAGCCGCTCGGCTCGGTCTCCGGGCGCAACGTCGCGATTTCTCCCGATGGGCGGACCATCGTGTACGCGACCTCCGACTCCACCGGGCGCAGCCGGTTGCGGGTGCGGCGCCTCGATGACCTGCGCCAGACGCAGATTCCTGACGTCGACGGTGCCCTCTTTCCGATTGTCTCACTCGATGGCGCCTCGGTCGCGTACTTGGAGGGTCGCCAGCTCAAGCGGGTGGAGCTCTCGGGAGGCACGGCAACCTCGTTGGCGGACATCGCGGGTCCCTTTCAGGGTGCCGCGTGGACCGCGGACGGCATCGTGGTGTCAATCAGTGGCGTCCTGTCGCTTGTGCCGAGCACCGGGGGGAAGCCCGTCCCGCTGTTGAGTGG
>JAYTDH010000278.1:0-2353 GCA_043736095.1 Gemmatimonas sp. | reverse complement strand
CGAATGCCGCCGAAGTCCTGCGATGAGTTGCCCAAGGGGGAGGCCACCGGCGCCTGCGCGCTGAGGTTCGACCCGAGGGTGATCCATCCAGTAAGGCACATCACGATCGCGCGCACAGGCTCTCCTCGAGAAGTCACCGACCACTACAGTCCACTTGGTAGAATCAGGTAATCGAAGCAACAGCCTTGTCGTACGCCTCTGCCGGGCACTGGAATCCCAGCGTCTGCCGCGGTCGTCCATTGAGGCGATCGGCCACCGCGTCGAGCTCCCGCTGTGAAATGTTGGCGAGCGGCGCGCCTTTCGGGAAGTACTGCCGTAGCAGGCCGTTCGTGTTCTCGTTGCTCCCGCGCTGCCACGGACTCTGCGGATCGCAGAAGAACGCGGGCACGCCGCTCTGCACCGTGAAGCGCGCGTGGTGCGCCATCTCGGTGCCGCGGTCCCAGGTCATCGAGCGCTTGAGATGTTCCGGGAGGCGCTCGATCTGCGCGGCGAGCGCGGGCACCACCGTGGTGGTTTCCTTGCTGGGCACCTTCACGAGGATCACGAAGCGCGTCGTGCGCTCGACGAGCGTCGCGATGTGCGAGTTGCCGCCGCCGGCGAGTAGATCGCCCTCCCAGTGCCCGGGCACCGCGCGATCGTCGGCCTCAGGGGGACGCTCCCGGATGGAGATCGCATCGACGATCTGTCCGCGCCCCTGGCCCTTGCGCGTCGCGGTGCGCGCGCGGCGCGCCACGCGCCCGCGCCGCCGCTCGTCCATGAGCGCCTTCTTGAGCACGCCACGCGCCTGCAGGTAGAGCGAACGATAGATCGTCTCGTGCGACACGTGCAGCTCCGGTTCGTGCGGGTAGGTCGCCTGCAGCCACCCGTGAATCTGTTTCGGCGACCACTGGAGCAACAACTTCTCGGCGATCAGCGCGCGGAGCTGCGGGCGCGAGGCGAGCCGACAGGGCTTCGGCCGTCGCGCACGCTGCCACGAGGCGGCATCCGCGGCGACGGCCGCATAACGCGCGCGCCCACCGTGGCGCTTTACCTCACGACTGATGCTCGACGGCGCGCGGCTGAGCATCGTCGCGATCGCACGGAGGGACGCTCCGCGCGCCAGTGCCCGTTCGATTACTTCGCGCTCGGTGAGCGACAACGCGTGATCCGAGCGCGTGCGCTTCCGCGGCGGGATGCCGCCAGCCGACTTGATGATGAAGTGCACCGACCCCGGCAACTTGCCGAGCTGTCGTGCAATGGAGCGCCGGCTCTCACCCGCGAGATGGCGGGCCCACAACTCGTCGCGCTGCGCCCAGGTGAAGCCCCGCGCACACGTCATTCCCATGGTGCACACCTCCATTCGTGGAAGAAGGAAGGTGTTGCATCGACCATCTGACTCCGGTCGGTCTAACGCCTCGCGTTCAGCTGCAAGCGAATCAAGGAATGCGAGCGCAGCGAGCAATCATTGATTCGCTTGTCAGTTGCAACGCGTTGTTCGGCAGCATGCGCTCCGCCGATCGGCGGCATCGCGTTTACCGGGTTGCAAGGAGTCCCGCGACCGAGATGTCTTCATCAAGATCTGGCCAATGAATGCCGACGCCGCCGCCGATCGGACGCCAATTCGCGCGCTGGTCGGGCCGCGCGTCCCGAAGGCGCGGAAACCACTCAAGTGGCGTGACGATTTCGCGCCCGTCAGCCAAGACCACGCGCAGGCCGGCATCGGTACACGAGACATCCACAGCCAACGGTTCGACTTTAACGGTCGAAGTGCTCATTCCACTTCTCCTGAAACAGGATGCGATGCTCGAAAACGAGGCGGCGCAACTCGCCGAGTTCAGATGCGCGAAATCCGTGCGTTACAGCCAAACTGATGTCGGCAAGCCAGAACTTGGCAAAGCGTTCCGCCCGTTCCACATGAATGTGCGCGGGCTCGCCTCGTTCGTTACTGAAAAAGAAGAAACGATAACCCGCAACTCTCAGTACGGTAGGCATTTGGCAAGGTAATCCGTGTTCGCCGGACTGGCGAGATTCCCGTTGTCTGCCGAACGTTTGCTTCTGCTGCGAGCGCTCCCATAAAATGCGGTTGTGGGGCCTCGGCAAACCTTATCAAAGATGAAGCCGAGGCCCCACAACCGCTACACTAGCTGCGCTCGTCGGCAGCAAGCGTCGTTGAACTCAATCCGCCTCCGGCGGATAGCCCGACGACTCCGTTGCGCCTTCTCGCCGCGGTGCGATTGAGCAAACACGCTGGGCGATGTCTGATTCTCTCACACCGTTTTCCGAGAGGATCTCATGACACCGCTCCGCCAACGCATGACGCAGGACCTCCAGCTCCGCGGGTACTCCGACCGCACCGTCGAGGCCTACGTGCGCG
>JAYTDH010000277.1:0-9057 GCA_043736095.1 Gemmatimonas sp. | reverse complement strand
ATGAGACGCCATCGCTCGATGGCATCACCTCCTCGCGGCCCTTCTATCCTGGAGGGAATGCGCCGTACCTGTACGGCAGCGCGGTGATGCAACGCTTCGCCACGCACGACACTGCGCGCGGCGAAGCGGCGTCGATCGCACGACTCTTTGACAGAATGAGTCGACGATTGAATCCGTGGCGACTCGATGCCAGTGCGCGGGAATCGGTCGGGGCGGGTTTTAGCGAGCTCTATCAGGCGTGGAAGGACTCTCTCCGACGCGATCACGCTGCGCCGCACGCTGCGGCGCAGGCCGCGGCGCAGGACGCGGCGCAGGACGCGGCGCAGGACGCGGCGCACGCCGACGGATGGTCGGTGGCCTCCCCGCGCTTCGACACCACCGGTGCGCTGCACTACGTGGCCGATGATCAGCGGCGGAACCCCGGCCTCTACGTCCGGCGCGCCGATGGAACAACCGCGCGCATTGCGCGACGAAACTCTGTGGACGCCAACGCGCCGCTCGACGCCGATCGCGTGATCTACGCCGAGTATGAGCGGGTCGATCCATACTCGGTGCAGAGCGATCTGTATCGTGGCACGGGGCGGCGTCGCGCGCGGCTCACGGTGGGGGCCCGGCTCTCGCATCCTGATGTGCATCCGGCGAGTGGTCGCATTGTCGCGGTCCACACCCTGCCTGGGACGACCGAACTTGTTGTGCTCGACAGCATGGGGCGAGGCGCACGCGTGTTGGCCTCGGGCTCGCTTGATGTGAACTGGAGTGAGCCGCGCTGGTCGCGAAGCGGGGCGTTCGTCGCGGCCGCGCGGTGGGAGCGTGGTGGGCAGATGAGTATCGTCGTGCTCGACACGGCGGGGCGCGAGGTGCGGCGATTCTCGCCACGCGCGGCGCGTGGTCGGCTCGCCGTGGTCTCCGCGCCCGCGTGGATCCCGGGCGACTCGCTGGTACTCTTTGCGAGCGATCACATACAGAGTCCGCGACTCTATGTCGGCGATCTTCGTAGCGGCGCGTTCCGGCCCTTTCTCGTCGAGGGCTACGCGCTGCGTGCGCCGGACGTCTCAAGCGACGGCCATCGGCTTGCTGCGCTCGAGCTGCGAGCCGATGGATGGTATGTGATTACTCGCGCCACGCCGACACTACCCGACTTCGCCGCGGCGCCCACGGACGGATCGGCGGTCGACTCGTCGTCCGCGCGCGATTCGCTGGCGCGGCCCGCCATCGACGCCGAAGAACTCAGTGCCGCGACCGCTCAGCCCTTCACCCCGAGTCTGACCGCCTACCCTGCGTGGTGGCTCCCCGCGGCCGGCATCAGCGACGAAAACCAACCGACGATCGGAGTGATGAGCGGGGGGCGCGATGTCGTTGGCCGACACACGTGGCAGGCGAGCGCGATGCGCGACCTCACGCGTCCCGAGTGGACGACGAACGTCTTCTATGAATACGCGGGCTGGGGAAATCCGACCCTCAGCGTTGGATGGACTCAGGATTGGCAACATGTGACGGTAACGAGTGGCGGCAACGCGGTCGGCGCACTCGGCCTGCGCAGCAACACCGTGCGCGCGACGCTGTTCGCCGTGCGACCGCGGGCGCGCCTCACCACGTATGCGATCGCGGGTGCGGAGCTGGGGTTCGAGAGCTGGGCATCGTATCCCGCCGATCTCGTGTCGCGTTTCACCGAGCCCGACGAGTTTCTTGATGTCGATCGGTATCCGCGCGGGGTGTTCGCGGCCGGATTCAGTTCGCTGCAGCGCCCCGGCCTGAGTGTGAGCACGGAGGATGGCGTCGCGATGCAGGTCACGCTGCGGCAGCGGCTCAACGAGGGTCGCTCCGATGTCGCCGTGACAGAGGCGATCCTCGAGGCGAACGCGGCGAAGTCACTCCCCCTACCGGGCTTCGCGCGCCACGTGGTGGCGGTGCGCGCGGCCTACGGAATGACGTCGGACTCCACGCGGTCATACCTCAGCGTGGGCGGCGTGAGCGGGAGTTATCTCGAGGTATTGCCGGGCCTCTCCGTGGGAGATCCGCGACGGACCTTTTTTGTGCGCGGGTTCTCGCCAGCAGGTCAGCGTGGGACGCGCGCGGCCGCGGCGAGCGCGGAGTACCGAGCGCCGCTCGTTCGTGTGGGGCGCGGCGTGGGACTCGTGCCCGCCTCGCTACAGAAGCTGAGCGCATTGGTGTTCGCCGATGCGGGGGCGGCGTGGTGCACCGTGGGCATCACCGACACGTCATGCCCGGCGGTCATCGCGCCGCGCAGGTGGATTGCGTCCGTGGGCGGCGAGATCGTCTTCGATACGAACCTGCAATACGATGCGCTGTATCGCATGCGACTCGGCGTGGCGCTGCCCGTGCGAGGTGAAGTGGCGGCGCCGAGGCAGGCAACGATTTACTTCACGTTTGGGAGCACGTTCTGATGGATGAATCGCGCGCCTTCGCGCCCGGCCTCGCGCCCGGCCTCGCGCATACGCCGACAATCCCGGCGAGCGCGTGGGTGCATCCCACGGCGACGCTGATTGGGCAGGTCTCACTCGGCGAGCAGGTCAGCGTGTGGCCTGGCGCGGTACTCCGTGCCGATCGCGATGCCATCCGCATTGGCGACGAGACAAATGTGCAGGATGGCGCGGTGTTGCATTGCGATCCGGGCCTGCCGCTGACGATTGGCAAGCGCGTGACAATCGGCCATCGGGCGGTGGTGCATGGCTGCACGATTGAAGATGACGCGCTGATCGGCATCGGCGCCGTGGTGCTGAACGGCGCGGTCATCGGTAGCGGGAGTCTCGTCGCGGCGGGCGCGGTCGTCGGGGAGGGGCAGGTGATTCCGCCCGATAGCCTCGTGGTGGGCGTGCCGGCTCGTGTGCTGCGCGCGCTGAACGAGGCGCAGCGGGCGCGCGTGCGAAGCGGATCGGCGACGTACGTGAAGCTCAAGGAGATGTATCGGTAGTGGGCCTCGGAAATTCGAATCGGAACTGGGGATCGGGATTGGGGATCGGGAGTGCGCGTCCTCCGGGTAGTTCGCCCGAGCGTGACCGACGTCCGGATCGATGCGTCACACTGTTGAGCCGGTATAATCGAACCGTGCTTCGAAGCAAGGACTGGCGCCCGCGATCGAGGGTGGGTACGTTCCTCCCCCCACCCAGAAGGGGCCCCGAAGCGAGGCGGAATCGCGCCACGGGTGAAGTATCGTAAGTGATTGTTTTGTATACAGTTACAAAGTTATCGGGGGCGGCGCATCTGATGTCGTGTCGCTGTCGCAGGAGTGCTCGGTACAGACGCCAGTAGATCGGGCGTGGATAATCTTGATGCTGTGACCGATTCGTGATGGACCTCTCGTAAGTCTATATCCCAGATGGCGTTACGTTCTGCTTGCGCGGTTTCTCGTGCGCGGTAGCTTGGACGCCCTCGACCCCTTTGCCGGACAGCCCTTCCCCAGGGCACTGCTGGAGCCCCTCAGGTTTGGCCCTTTACCCTTCGTTGGAGAAGTATCGATGCCTCTGCCCGCCAACCCGCCCGCCACGCCGGCGACGCTCTCCCAGAACGCGCGTACCGTTCTTGAGAAGCGCTATCTCGTCAAGGACAAGTCCGGAAAGTCCGTCGAGACGCCGGAGGACATGTTTTGGCGTGTGGCCACGGTGATTGCGGAGGCGGATCGTCGCTACGGCGCGACCGACAAGCAGATCGAGAAGACGTCGAATCAGTTCTATGAGCTGATGACGCAGCGTCGGTTCGAGCCGAACTCCCCCACGCTCATGAACGCGGGCCGTCCGCTCGGCCAGCTCTCGGCCTGCTTCGTGCTCCCCGTCGACGACGCGCTCTCCAATGGGCACAGCGGCATTTACGACACGCTCCGGTCGATGGCGCTGATCCATCAGTCGGGCGGCGGCACGGGTTTTTCCTTCTCCCGCGTCCGCGGCAAGGGGGCGATGGTCCGCTCCACCACCGGTGTCGCCAGCGGCCCCATCTCCTTCATGCAGCTGTACGACGCGTCCACGGACGCAGTCAAGCAGGGCGGGACTCGCCGCGGCGCCAACATGGGCATCCTGCGCGTGGATCATCCCGATGTGATGGACTTCATCAACTCGAAGGAAGATCTCACCAAGATCACGAACTTCAATATCTCTGTCGCCATCACCTCCAAGTTCATGGAGGCCCTCAAGGCGAAGGCCGATTACGATCTCATCGAGCCGAGCAGCAAGCAGGTCGTCGGCCGGGCCAATGCGCAGGAAGTCTGGGACAAGATGATCGAAGGTGCGTGGCGCACCGGTGAGCCTGGCGTCTTCTTCATCGACGAAGCCAATCGCTACAATCCGGTCCCACACCTCGGCGCCTACGAGGCGACCAATCCCTGCGGCGAGCAGCCCCTCCTCGCCTACGACGTTTGCAACCTCGGCTCAATCAACATCGGCTACTACGTCGAGAACGGGAAGATGGATTGGAAGTCCTTCGCCAAGGACATCCATCTCTCGACGCGCTTCCTCGACAACGTCATCGACGCAAACAAGTATCCGCTGCCGGAGATCGATTCGCTCTCCAAGCGCATCCGCCGCATCGGACTCGGCGTGATGGGCTTCGCCGATGCACTCATCCGCCTCGGCGTCGTGTACGATTCGCCGGAAGGCGTGGAGTTCGGCCGCAAGGTGATGGAGTACCTCGACGTCGAGGGCAAGAAGGCCTCGGCGCAGCTCGCCGAAGAGCGTGGCGCGTTCCCCGAGTGGTCACAGTCCATCTGGGGCCCGGACGCCACCTGCGCGCGTGATGAGAGTGGCCAGCGCATCCGCCCAGAGATGAAGCTCCGTAACTGCAACGTCACCACCGTCGCTCCGACCGGCACGATTTCAATCATCGCCGGCTGCTCCTCCGGACTCGAGCCGCTCTTCGCCGTCGCCTTCATGCGCAATCAGGCTGGCGTCATGATGCCCGACGTAAACGAAGACTTCATCGCAATCGCCAAGAAGGAAGGCTGGTACTCTGATGCGCTGATGGAGCGCATCGCCAAGACCGGCTCGGTGATTCACAGCGAAGTGCCCACCAAGTGGCAGTCGGTGTTCGCCACGGCAAATAACATCGCCGCAGAATGGCACATCAAGATGCAGGCCGCGTTCCAGGAGAACTGCGACTCGGCCATCTCCAAGACCACCAACTTCTCGCACGCCGCCACTCGTGAGGACGTGCGCAAGATCTACGAGCTCGCGTTCGAGATGAAGTGCAAGGGCGTCACCGTGTATCGCGATGGCTCGCGCGATGGCCAGGTCCTCTCGACCGGCGCCACCGCCGATGCCGCGGCGAAGCGCGATGGTAAGGCCGACGACGGCGCGGCGCGTCTGGAGCTCGCGGACCTCAACGAGCGCGTCGGTGAGCTGGCCTCGAGCAACGACCGCCTGCAGAAGATGCTGTTCGATTCCGAAGCCGAGAATCTTCAGCGTCGGCAGAAGCGCGCACGTCCTGATGTCCTTCGCTCCACGGCGATCCGCAAGGAGACCCCGCTCGGCACGATGTTCGTGCACATCACGGAAGACGATTTGGGCCAGCCCTTCGAAGTCTTCATCAACCTCGGCAAGGCCGGCGGTTCCGCGATGGCCGATGCGGAAGCTATCGGTCGCTTGGTCTCCCTCGCCCTCCGCTCAGGAATCCCGATTCAGCAGGTGCATCGCCAGTTGCGCGGCATCTCGTCCGATCGCGCCGTGGGCCTCGGCCCCAACAAGGTGCTCTCCGTGCCGGACGCGATCGGTCTCGCGCTCGAGGATTGGATGCGCACCAAGAACGGCGTGCAGCAGGAGCTGTTGACGACCGCCGAGACGCTGGCGGCCCCGTCAGCACCGGCGGCGAAGTCGGTCCCAGTCAGCATGGCCGCCGGGGCGCAGATGCAGTTCGAGTCGATCTCCGGCGGCGATGCCTTCATCGGCACCTGCCCAGACTGCGGCTCCCAGCTCGAGTTCGCGGAAGGGTGTGTGAAGTGCCACGTCTGCGGCTTCAGCGAGTGCGGCTGATTGCACGCTGAGTTGTGCCGAAGCGAAGCGGGCCGGTCCGAGAGGATCGGCCCGCTTTCGTTTGCGTCCGCGGTGATTCGATGACGAAGTGCCAGTGCGAACCAGTACCGTGCGTGGGCGAGCTAGATCCCCCCAGAACCGCAACCACCCCCTCTTGACTCATCGAGATGAGTGATGCATACTGTACTCATGACTCAACGCCTGCAGGTCCTCTTGGACGACTCGGAATTCAACGAGATTCGGGAAATCGCCCGCCGCCACCGGATGACGGTGGCCGAATGGGTGCGTCAGGCGCTGCGTGCGGCTCGACGGGAGGAGCCGCGGTATGACGCCGAGCAGAAACTCGCGGTGCTTCGGGAGGCGGCGGGGTTCAACTACCCGACGGCCGACATCGATGAGATCCTCCGAGACATCGATCGCTCGATTCTCGACGACGGCCCATGATCTTCGTCGATTCGAATGTGCCGATGTATCTGATCGGAGGATCGCATCCCAACAAGGAGCTGGCCATTCGTGCGGTCGAGGCGGTGGTAAAACGTCGCGAACGCATGGTCGCCAGCGCCGAAGTGTTACAGGAAATCCTGCATCGCTATCGTGCGTCCGGGCGCAGCGAGCTGATTCAACCCTGCCTTCGAACACTCCTCGGCATGGTGGATGAAGTGTTCTCGGTGGAGCAGGAGGATGTGTTGCGCGCGCGCGATGTCCTGATGGCAACGCCACAGATCTCCGCCCGCGATTCCTTGCATGTCGCCGTGATGGAGCGACGAGGCGTGTCGCGCATTCTCAGCTTCGATCGCGGATTCGATCGGGTGCAGACGCTCGAGCGCGTGCCTTCAGATGCCCTCGGCTCTGGGTCGCTGTAGGATTTGCGGAGCGCCGCGCTGAGCGCCACTCCTCGGCGATTCAGTCCGCGCGCGAGAATACGCTCCGCACGGCCGTGTCCACGCGCGTCACGCGTCCCGTGGCGCGCGTGATCGGACACCACAGGGTGCGCACGGCGGCCAAGAGTTTGCGGTCGTGCGCCCGCAAGATTTCCACGAAGCGCTCGAATCGAATCGCATCGGCGGTGCCGACCCACGTGGAAGCGAGCACCGAGTCCCCGAGTAGCGCGGGGTGTTTGTAGTCAATCTCATGTCGCAGAGCGACCCACGCGAGCTGGGCCTGCTGCTCAGCTGTGGCGGCCGCCTCCCAGTGCGCGGTCGCGATGTCCTGCGCCCAACGCAGATAGACCACGTTGTTCACGTGCCCCAAACCGTCAATGTCGGAGGCGACGATTGTCAGCGGGCGCTCGAAGCGCGGGAGCGCGGCGGCATCGGTCATGGCTCAAAGCTAATCTCCGCTGGCGCCTCTCCGAGCGAGGAGCGAACTTTGCGGCGATGACACCGCCACTTGATCGCCTCACCGCCGCCGTCGCCGACCGCTACCGCATCCTGAACGAGCTTGGACAGGGCGGCATGGCGACCGTGTACCTCGCCGAAGACCTCCGACACGATCGCAAGGTCGCGCTCAAAGTCCTAAAGCCCGAGCTCGCCGCCGTAATCGGCGCCGACCGCTTCGTCGTCGAGATCAAGACGACCGCTGCATTGCAGCATCCACATATCCTCCCGCTCTTCGACTCTGGAACGGCGGACGGATTTTTGTACTACGTGATGCCCTACATCCAGGGCGAGACGCTGCGCGCGAAACTCGATCGCGAGACGCAGTTCTCAGTCGAGGAAGCGCTGCGCATCGCCATCGACGTCGCCGGTGCGCTCGACTACGCGCATCGCCACGGTGTGATTCATCGCGACATCAAGCCGGAGAACATTCTCCTGCATGATGGGCGCCCGATGGTCGCGGACTTCGGCATTGCGCTCGCATTGAGCGCGGCGGCCGGCGGCCGCATGACCGAGACCGGGATGAGCCTCGGCACGCCGCACTATATGTCGCCGGAGCAGGCCACCGCAGAAAAGGAACTAAGCGGACGCAGCGACATCTACTCGCTGGCGAGCGTGCTGTACGAGATGCTGACCGGCGAACCGCCACACATGGGGAAGTCGGCGCAGCAGATCATCATGAAGATCATCGCCGAGCCGGTGAAGTCGGTGACAGAGTTGCGGAAGTCGGTGCCGGACTTCGTTGCGGAAGCGGTCGCGCGCGCGCTTGAGAAGTTGCCTGCGGATCGGTTCGGCACCGCCGCGGAGTTCGCCGCGGCATTGCAGGGACAGGACGCCGGCCTGCGGTCCACCGTGCGGAGCACGGTGAAGGCCAAGCCGCGCGATCCGTGGCGCGCGCGCGCGATGGGGATTGGCGCGCTGGTGGTGATCTTCGCCGGCATGAGCGCGTGGCTCGCCGCGCGCGAGCCGGAACGTCGCGTCATGCGCCTCGCGGTCTCGTTCCCGAAAGAGCAGGCGATGCGTCCGGCGAACACGCGGCGATTCGATATCTCGCGCGACGGTCGACGCATCGTCTACCTCGGCCCCGACTCAGGGGGCTCACAGATCTGGATCCGCGAGCTCGATGGGCTGCAGTCCCGACCCCTGCCAGGGACGACGGGAGCGCAGGCGCCCTTCTTCTCCCCCGACGGAAAGTCTGTCGGCTACATCACGGCGAATCCCGGCGACATCCGCATTCTCCCAATCGACGGTGGCCCCTCAATCACCCTCGTGCGCGACTCCGCGGCCGCGTGGGGGGCCGACTGGGGCGAGGATGGCTACATCTACTTCACCACGACCGTCTCACGCATCGCGCGAGTGAAAGCCTCGGGCGGCGCTCACGAAAATCTCAGTAATCTCGATACGCTCGCGGGTGAGACGGAACACGATTGGCCACAGCTGCTTCCGGGTGGGAAGCACGTGCTGCTGCAGATCTGGCGTCAGTCCATCTCGGATACGCGAGTTGGGATTCTCGACATCGCGACGGGAAAAGTGCGTGGGGTGACGGATGGAGCGTACGGCCGCTACCTGCCGACGGGTGAGCTGATGTTCAGCACCTTCAACGGTGCGCTCTCCGTGGCCCCGCTCGACATCAAATCGGCGACGTTGACCGCCTCACCAGTCGGCATTGTGGATGGCGTGCAGGTCGATCCGTTGAGTGGATCGGC
>JAYTDH010000276.1:0-3427 GCA_043736095.1 Gemmatimonas sp. | reverse complement strand
CTTCCCCTCGATAAACTCCATCGCGAGGTAGATCAGCCCCTCCGGCGTCTCGCCGAAGTCGTAAATGCCGCAGATGTTTGGATGACTCAAGCGTGAGGCATTGGACGCCTCGCGGTTGAAACGCGCGACGGCATCGGGGTCGCTGTTCATCCCCGGGTTCATCACTTTGAGCGCGCTCTTCCGCCCCATCTTCACATGCTCGGCGAGATACACCGTGCCCATTCCACCTTCGCCGAGCTTCTTCAGGATGTGGTAACGGTCCGCGACCACCGACCCCAAGAGGTCGGCGCTCGCCACGGCCGATCGCAACGCCGTGCCATCGCGCGGACAGAACCGCTCGCTGAGCGGGTACTCGGTGCTGCAGGTCGGGCAGACTTTCTGATCGCTCACACGCTCTCCACACGCAGGGTCTGGTCGCCGAGCAGGATTCGCTGGCCGGCCTTCACTGGCTTCTCGCCACGCACCGCGACAGCGATGCCATTGCGGCTTCCAAGGTCAAGGACGATGAACTCGAGGTCTTCGCTACGGACTTCGGCGTGTCGCCCGCTCATCGTCTGGTCGTAGGCGAAGAGCCAATCTCCCTCATTGCGCCCAATCACGACCGAGCGCGCCGGCGAAAGATGGCACGTATCGCGTGCGCTGCCATCGGCGCGCAACTGGTGCAGGACCGCGACGTCCGCACTCGGCACCGCCGATCCCAACCGACGTGTGGCGTCCGCCTCGGGCGGATTCGGTCCTGGATACCCAAGCCGTCGAAAACGCAGAATCTGCGACCCCACGAGCACCGAGTCGCCGTCCTGTAGCCGGTATGGTTCGGTCTGATAGATCCACGTGCCATTCCGTGAACCGAGATCACGCACGTAGAGTTGGCCATCGCGAAACGAGAGTTGCGCGTGGACGGGGCTCATGTAGACGTCATCGGCGAATCGAATCTCGCCGTCGGCGCGTCCGATTGTCGCTTCCGGTCCTTCCATCGTCACGCTCTTACGGACCGACCCGCTGCCGTCGAGAATCGCAATCTTGGGACCGGCGATTGTGCCCTTCGCGGAGAAGACGCCGGTGCCTTTTTGCGCCGCGGGCAACTCCGTCGCGTTGGTCACGCGCGCACCGCATCGCGCACAGAAAATGTCCGCACCGGGCACGACGATTGTGCCGCAGCTCCCGCAGAGCGCTGTACTTGCCTGTGCCGCCGGCGGCGCGCTCGCCGCGCGTCCGCCGCACTTAGGGCAGAAGGGCAGTGCCGGGTCGATCAACGTGGCGCAGTAGCGGCACGGCGTCTTGAGCCCCTCGCCGCCGCCGCTCCCAGTGGTCGGTGTGACCGAGAGGCGTGCGTCAGGCACAGGCGCGTCGAGGGCGCGTTCGGCCGGTGCGCTGCGCGGCTTCTCAGAAGCGCCCGAGACGAGACCCGGTACCGGAATCACGCGCGCACCGCTCGCCACGACCGGTTTCCCGCAGTCGAGGCAGAACTTGGAGAGCGGATCGTTATCTCGGCCGCAGAAGGCGCAGCGGATCACGGGCGTGGGATTTCCTTTAATGGTTGGCACGTGGGGGTCCGGCGAATATACGGATAGGGCGGAGGGGAGGGGAGAGGAGGCGGGCGGGAACCGCTACCTCCGATTGCGAAGGGATGTCGGCGGCCTGATACTCTGGATGTGCTCCGCCGCGCGCTCCGCCTCCTGCTAGTCCTCGGACTCACCGCCGCCCCGCTCCGCGCGCAGGGCGCGCCTGGTGCTATTCGCGGGGTGCTCTGGGACTCGCTCGTCACGCAGCGGCCGATTGCCGGGGCGCTGATTGTCGTCGACGGGCTCCCCGTGCGCGCCCGGACCGACGATCGCGGCCGGTTCGTCCTCGACTCCGTACCGACCGGGACTTGGATTGTGCGCTACGCCGCACCCTGGCTCGATTCCCTGTCCCTCGCACCACTCGTCGCGCAGGTCGAGGTTCGAGGCACGCGCACGGCTCGAACTCGCCTCGGTACCCCGTCGCCGTCCCGCTATTTTCAGGCGATTTGTGGCGCCCCCGATGATCTCAATCGCGGTGTTTTGCTCGGGAGGTTGGTCACCGCGGACGGACTCCCCGTAGCGGGGATGTTCGTGGGGGCGCTCTGGGCGGAGGCCGTGCTCCGGACCGACGGGATGCAGGGGCAGCTTGTGGGGACGGTCGATACCTCCAGTAGCGAGGGGATGTTCGCCCTCTGTGGCGTCCCGCGTGAGACCACCGTCCTGGTGCGAGCAGGAGAGGATTCTCTCGGGACCGGTGCCCTTGTCCTTGGACTCACAGGCCGCGTCGCGCTCCGTCGCGATCTGGTTGTCGGCCCTCCGAGGCCAGGGGCGCGCGTGTCTGGGCGCGTGCGTGCGGAGCGCGGGCGCGTGGCAGGGGTGATCACGGTGGACGTGCCCAGCGACTCCGGCCGCGCCGTGCGCGCCGACTCCACTGGCAGTTTCGTCGTGGGCGACGTGCCGCGCCGAACGGCGCAACTCTTTGTGCGGGCCATCGGTTTCACGCCACAGTACGTGCTGGTGGAGCCCATCGCGGGAAATCTTGAGCTCGAGGAGCTCGTGCTCCCCCCGGTCCCTCAGGAGCTGGCGGAGTTTCGCATTGTGGCGGCGATGGAAACGCTCGCGAAGCTCGAGTTTACGCAACGCCGCCGCTCGGGGCGGGGGGTCTTCCTCGATGAAACAGAGATCGCGCGCTATCCGATGCTCTCGGCGAACATCCTCGCCTCGTTGTCGTTGCGAATCCGCAGCAGCGGAGGCGGCCGGCCGGTGACGCTGCTACGAGGTGCCACCGGCATCTGCCGGCCTCGTTGGTTCGTGGACGGAGTCGACTGGCGACGACCGCAGGACTACTTCGAGGAGGTCGATCTGCTGCAGCGCGCGAAGCGGATGGAGATTTACGATCAGTACGATATGCCGGCCAAGTACTACGATGTGGATCAATGCGGGGTGGTGCTGATCTGGACGCGCTGAATCGGACGCGCCGCAATGGACGCGCTGATTCGCGGCGGATGCCCGCGAGTCGATAGACTGTAGCCGATGCGCATCCGCTTCGTCGCCGCCCTCGTCGTGGCGCTCGCCCTCCTGCTCTCCGCGCCCTGGCTTGAGGCGCAGGTCCGCCCGGATCTCCCGTGGCGCACGATTGCCTCGGGGCCGATTCGCGTCCACTTCACGTCGGAGACGGAACTCCTCGCCCGCCGCACGCTCGTGAACGCGCAATGGGCGTACGCGCAACTCGCGGCTGAGCTGCCCGCGCCGCGGGGTTTCGTGGACATCGTCGTTGCCGACAACATGGATTTCGCCAATGGCTACGCGACGCCTTACCCGACGAATCGAATCGTGGTGTACGCGCGGCCACCGGTCGATGAGCTCTCGCTGCGCAATCATGCCGAGTGGAACCGCATCCTCGTCGCGCACGAGATGACGCACAT
>JAYTDH010000275.1:0-20905 GCA_043736095.1 Gemmatimonas sp. | reverse complement strand
GTCTTCCTTGTTCGCGGCCTCCATGGTCGCGGACTTGAGTTCACCGGTGGCGGTGCGGGCAGTATACGTAAAGGCTGGCATAGGCTCTCCTTAAAGACTCAGACGACTAACGACGCGTTCCCGCCACAGTCGGCTTGGTCGAAGCCCCGCTCGCGGGCTCGTCCCCCGCAGACTTCCCGATCATGCGCAGGAACTCCGTCGGATCGCCCGAGACGCGCAGGCACTCCTCCTCGGCGACCTCGCGCGCCATGTACAGCGCATAAAGCGAATCGTTCAGGGTCTGCATTCCGTGCTTCTTGCCCGACTGCATCATCGAGTAGATCTGGTGGATCTTGTCGTCGCGGATGAGCGCCCGGATTGCCGGCGTGACCACAAGAATCTCCGCCGCCATCACACGTCCCTTGCCCGTGCGCTTGGGGAGCAGCGTCTGCGTGATGATCCCTTCGAGCACGAACGAGAGCTGCGCGCGCACCTGAGACTGCTGATGGCTCGGGAAGACATCGATAATGCGGTTGATGGCTTCTGCAGCTGAATTCGTGTGCAGCGTGGCAAACGCCAAGTGACCCGTTTCAGCGATCGTCAGGCCAGCGTGGATCGTCTCGTGGTCGCGCATTTCACCGACGAGCACGACATCGGGATCCTCGCGGAGCGCGTACTTAAGCGCACTGCCGAACGACTTGGTGTCCGAGCCCACTTCGCGCTGGTTGACGATGCAACCCTGATGCTTGTGAATGAACTCGATCGGATCCTCAACCGTGAGGATATGCCCGCGCCGCTCGCGGTTCACCTTGTCGATCATCGCCGCCAGTGTGGTGGACTTTCCCGAGCCCGTTGGGCCAGTGACGAGCACGAGGCCGCGCGGCTTCTCGGCGAGCTTGGCGATCACCGGTGGGAGGTTCAGGTCGGCGAACGTCTTGATGCTGAACGGAATTTGGCGCAACACAATTGAGACGCAGCCGCGCTGCTTGAAGCAGTTGCCGCGGAAGCGTGCGAGGTTCTGAATACCGAACGAGAAGTCGAGCTCGTCTTCCATCTCGAAGCGCTTCTTCTGGTTCTCCGTCAACACGGAATACGCGAGTTGCAGCGTGTCCTTCGGCTGCAGCACGACCTCCTGCTTGGAGGGGACAATGTCGCCATCCACGCGGAGCATCGGCCGCGCCCCGGCCGTGATGTGCAGGTCGGACGCGCCGCGCTCGATCATTTCGTCGAGCATCACGCGAAGGTTGACGCCTTGAGCGGCGGCGGGAGCGGCGGGTGCGGTCATTTCCTGGGACTTGAGACGGGAGAGTGGAGTCGTGACACGGTGAGAACCACCGGCTAAGCGCTGGTCTCGGTGATGACTTGTTCGAGCGAAGTGATGCCCTTCCATACCTTGACGAGGCCGTCCATCCGGAGCGTGAGCATGCCCTCCTCAATGGAGAAGTCCTTGATCTCGGCGGCTCCGACATTTTGGAGAATCAGCTTGCGGAGTCCGGGCGTCATATTCATCACCTCGTATGCACCTTGGCGGCCCTTCGAGCCCGAGCCCTTACACTGGTCGCAGCCCTTCCCGCGGAAGAACGGCATATCCGCCGCACAGGTGTCGAGCGTGACATTGGCGAGCAGGGGTTTCACGTCGTCCGGGGCGCGCGACTTGAGGAACGCCAACGCATCCTCCTTGAACCGGAGCTCCCCCAACGTCGTCGTCTCCGTCCACTTCGCGGCCGTGATCTCCTCCGGAGACGGCCGATACTGCTCCTTGCAGTTGGCGCAGATGCGACGCAGCAGGCGCTGCGCCAACACCAGGTTCAACGCCGAGCTGACGTTGAACGGCTCCAAGCCCATATCTAGCAGGCGCGTCACCGTCTCGGCCGTCGAGTTGGTGTGCAGCGTGGAGAGTACGAGATGGCCTGTGAGCGCGGCTTTGATGGCGATGCCGCCCGTCTCGAGGTCACGGATCTCGCCCACCATGATGATGTTCGGATCTTGCCGCAGGAACGCCTTCAGCGCGGCGGCGAAGGTCATCCCGATCTCGGTGCGCACGAGCACCTGATTCACGCCGAAGAGATTGTACTCGACGGGATCTTCGGCGGTCATGATGTTCGTTTCGATCTTATTGATGAGCTTGATGCTGGAGTACAGCGTGGTCGTCTTGCCCGAGCCCGTGGGCCCCGTGACTAGGACCATCCCGTACGGACTCCGTACGGCATTCATCAAATCGCGCTCGGCAAGCGGCTCGATACCGAGCTTGTCGAGGTCCATCAGGTTGCTCTGGCTGAGAATACGGAGGACCACTTTCTCGCCGAACAACGTGGGCAGCGTCGAGACGCGGAAGTCCACCACCTTGTTCGCGCTCAGCTTCAGTTTGATGCGGCCGTCTTGCGGCACGCGTCGCTCCGCGATGTTGAGCGAGCTCATGATCTTGAATCGAGAGATCAGGGCAGGTTGCATCTTTTTGGGCGGCTTCATCACTTCTTCCAAGTGCCCATCGATGCGGTACCGCACGCGCAACTCTTTCTCGAAGCACTCGAAGTGGATATCCGAGGCGCCCAGCTTCACGGCGTTGGTGAGAATCGCGTTGATCAGCTTCACGACGGGGGCGTCGTCCACCGCAGCGGCAAGCGCCGTCGCGGACATCTCCTCGTCCTTCTCCTGCACCACTTCGACGTCGCCGTCGCCGCCCTCCAACTCCTCGATTTCCGAGAGCAGGGCAGACATCTGCACGTCGTTGGAATCGTAGTGCTTCTCGATCACGTTGCGGAGCGTGAACTCGCCCGCAATCACCGGGAAGATGTCGTAGCGGGTGATGAACTTGAGATCTTCGATGACACCGAGGTTGGTCGGGTCGGCCATCGCCACGGTCAGGGTGCGGCCATCGCGCTTGAGTGGCAGCACGAGGTTTTTGATGGCGAGATCGGCGGGGACGAGCTTGATGATCTTGCTGTCCACCTCGAACTTCGAGAGGTCCACCGCCGGCATCTTGAACTGGCGCGCGAGCGTGCGCGTGAGCTCGTTCTCTTGGATAAAGCCCATCTTCACGAGATTGTAGCCGACGCGCGTGCCGTTCTGGCGCTGTTCATCCAGCGCCTTCTGGAGTTGCTCACGCGAGATAAGCCCCTCCTTGAGCAGGAGGTCGCCGATCCGTTCACTACCTGCGGTCGCGGCTGCGGTCATGCGTGGGGCGCGGGGACAGGGCGTATCACCCGCCCGAGGGCGTTCCCCCGGCGGCGTGAGGCGCGTGACTGGGGTGAAAGTGTCCGGCGGAGGATACAAGTGTCAAGGATGTGCGCCTCGCCGTTTGCGGGGAGGAGTGCTCGCCGCCCGAGGCGTGCCCGAAAAGGCCACAAGCGGGGCGAGCCGGGCAGCCATCGCGGGTCCGATGCCCCGGACCCGCTGAAACCCGTCGAGTGATCCGAACGCCCCGCGCGAATCGCGGTCCGCCACGATTCGCGCGGCTAGGGCGGGGCCTATTCCGGGAAGCTGATCCAGTTCCTCCAGCCCGGCGCGGTCGAGGTCGATTGGTGATGAGGGCGGGGGCGCCGGGGGTTTGCGAGAAGACGGGGGCTCTCCGCCGGCGGCCCGTGACCCGTCTCGCCCTGCCTGCAACCCTACGCGCGACCCTGTGCGAGAACCTGCGCGCGACCCCGTGCTCAACCCCGTGCTCAACCCCGTGCTCGACCCCGTGGCCGACCCCGCTCCAACGGTGCGCCGCGCACGTCCGCCCGCGGCAATCGCCGAGTCGACGGCCGCGAGTTGTTGGGCGAGGGCCGCGCGATCGCTCGGCGGCGCGTCGGCACCCGGCCCGAGCGTTCGGCAGCCGCGGACGCCGAGCCCGAGCGCGGCGACCGCGGCCACAAAGAGCAACGCGCTACGTTCGGCCGGAGTGGGCACGCGGCAAGGTTGCCCCCCGTCGGCTCGTCCCGAGTACCAGTTCCCTGCTCGGAGGAGCGGAATCGTGCAGACGCACTACCACGCCGCGGCGGCTGACCGCGGCTACCTCCCGCGAATCACATCCCGCGAATCACGGCCAGCGCCACATCGCCGACGACCTGCAACGTCCGCTGCGACACCTTGTCCTCGGTGTCCTCTGGCGTGTGGTGGTAGTCGTATTCGATATCGATCACATCGATCACCTTGAGTCCCGCCGCGATGAGCGGCACGTGGTCGTCGGCGATCGGGCCGTACTCACGCGTTGGGAAGTACTGATCGTGGCCAATCCGTGCGGCGGTGCTCCAGACCCGCTGAATCACCTCGGGTGCGGCGCGCACGGAGTGCGATTCGTAGAGGAACTGGGCGCCCGGCTTTCCGACCATGTCGAAGAGCACGCCGAACTCTGGCGCGTAGCCCGGTTCCGGGAAATGCGTGGCGAAATACTTCGCGCCAATCAGCACGTCGGTGTCGGTGTCAAAATCTCCCCAGTCCTCGCCGTCCACGAGCAACAGGTCGACGCCAATCGCCGTCGGATTCGCCTTCAGTACGTCGGCCAGCGCCAGCAGCACGGCGACGCCCGACGCACCATCGTTGGCGCCGGGCACGGGGAGCGCGCGGCGCGCCGGATCGAGGGCCTTTTCGGCGCGCGGACGCGAGTCCCAGTGCGCGAGGTAGAGCACGCGTCGGGTGGCCGAGGGGTTGAAGCGCGCGAGCACATTGCGCATCGGGAGTCGTTTGCCGTCGGCGGCCGTATGCGTCCACGACTGCACGATGACCGTGTCCGCGCGGGCCCCGAACTCCCGCACGAGCCAGTCGCCGGCGCTGCGATGCGCGGCGGTGCCAGGCACGCGCGCCCCAAAGGCGAGCTGCGCGCGGAGGTAGTCCATGGCCTTGGCACCGTCGAACTCCACCGAGGCCTCCGCGGGTTTGGCGTTCGCAACTTGCTGCGGCCGATCAGCCGCCTCGCTCCCACCACATCCAAGCGCGGCCCCGACGGCCAGAGTCGCGGTCACTCGCCGCAGGATTAGTCGGACTGCTCGCTCCAGCACGCGCATCGTACTCCTCGGAAGAGTGTAGAAATCGCCTCGCGCACCTTGCCCGGCCCGTCGCAACCGGTGGAATATACGCTGTTGTCCCTCGCGCTCTGTCGCGCCCTGCCCCGCCTGCGTGAAGATTGTCCATCGCTACGTACTAAAAGAGCATGTCGGCCCCCTCGTCTTCGCCCTCTCGGCGCTGACGTCGTTGCTGTTGCTCAACTTCATCGCCAAGAAATTCCCCGACCTTGTCGGCAAGGGCCTTGAGTGGTCGGTGATCGCGGAGTTCCTGCTCCTGTCGATCCCGTTCACGCTGGCGATGACGTTGCCGATGGCCGTGCTCGTCGCCACGCTCCATGCCTTCTCGCGTTTTGCCTCGGAGAACGAGATTACCGCGTTCAAGGCGAGCGGCGTCAGCATGCAGCACCTCGTACGCCCCGTCATTCTCGCGTCGGGGGTGCTCGCGCTGTTCATGGTCTGGTTCAACGATCAGGTCCTGCCGCGCGCGAATCACCGGCTCGCCACGCTCCAAGCGGACATCGCGCGCGTGAAGCCGACGCTCGCCTTAAGCGAGAATATCATCAACGAGATCGTCCGCGGCCAGTTGTATCTGCGTGCCGCACGCATAGAGCCGATTAGCAACCGGATGCGCGACGTCACGATCTACGACCTGAGCGATCGCACGCGCCGCCGCACCATCCGCGCGGATAGCGGACTGCTCTCGTTCTCCAAGAGCGGCACCGATCTAATCCTTACACTGAACGACGGCTTCACCACGGAGGTCGCGTCGGACGAACCCTCGCGCGTGCAGCGGAGTTTTTTCAAGACGGACATGTTCGCCGTCCGCGGGATTGCCGGCGGACTCCAGCGTGAGGACCCGCGTCCGATCTGGAAGTCGGATCGCGAACTGACCATCTGTGAGCTGCAGCAGCGGGTCGCGATGTCTGTCGGAACGCGCGACACGGTCTGGATGCGGATGCGGCTGGCGGAAGACCCAAAGGCAGATGTGTCGAGCCCACCGGGGGAGCCGTTTGGGCTCGCGACGGCGTACTGCGGTCTGCAGAAAGCGTGGCGGAACTGGAATCTGGTGACCCCCGCACAGGCGGCGACGGCACAGGCGACGACACCAGCGACGACACCGGGAGCGCCTCCCCCGCAGGCGTCCACCACGACGCCGCAGGATCTTCCCTCGTACGAGACGATCGTGCTCGAAGGGTTGAGGTACGAATACGAGACCACCGATGCGGGGATTGATCGCTATCGGGTGGAGATCGAAAAGAAGTTCTCGATCGCTGTGTCGTGCGTGATCTTCGTTCTGCTCGGCGCGCCGATCGCGCTCCGCTTCCCGCGCGGCGGCGTGGGCCTGACGATTGGCGTGAGCCTTGGCGTCTTCGCCATCTACTACGTGGGGCTGCTCGCCGGTGAGGCGCTCTCCGATCGCGGGCTGCTCGATCCCTCGCTCGCGATGTGGAGCACCAATGCGTTGCTCGGCGCGGTCGGCGTGTACCTCACGGCGAAGCTCGGATCCGAGGGCTCAACCCATCGGGGCAGTGAGACCTCCGAGTGGTGGGGTCGTACGATGGATCGCCTGCGCACGCGCTTCAAGCGGAGCGCGGCGTAATGCGCATCCTGCGCCCGCTCGATCGCTATGTGTTCATCGAGTTCTGGAAGGTGCTCATTGCGACGGCGCTGGGCTTCCCGGTGATGGTTGTCATCATCGACATCTCAGAGAAGCTCGACAACTATCTCGCGCGCGAACTCACCACGGGCGACATCGCGCTCGCGTATCTGTTCGGGATCCCCGAAACGATGTTCCAAGTGCTTCCCGCCGCGGTGCTGTTCGCCACGGTCTTCACGGTCGGCGGATTCACGCGGCACAGTGAGATCACCGCGGCCAAGGCATCAGGAATAAGCTTTCATCGCTTCATTATGCCCATCGTTTTGGGTTCGATTATGGCGACCTTTATCGGGCTCGGACTCGCGGAGGTTATTCCGCCGCTCAATGCGCGGCGTCTCGAACTCCTGAAGGAGAAGCAGGTCCGCGCGGCGAATCAGCGCTCGAACTTCGCCTACGCGGCCGACGAAGGGCGCGTGTACAAAATCGGGTACGCCGACGTGGTCGCGCGCACGATGAACCAGGTGGAGATCGAGCGGCGGGGCACAGGGCCAGAGTTCCCGAGCTATGTGATCGCCGCCAACGATGCCGATTGGAACGCGGATCGCGGTTGGATGCTCCGGAAAGGCTACCTGCATCTCATTCCCGACTCGCTCTCCAACGTCAGCATCGCCTTTGACTCGTTGCACGACAACTTCCTCAGCGAGCCGCCGCTCAGCCTGATGGCCAACCCCAAGGCGCCGGCGGAGATGGGGTTCCGCGACCTGGGCAAGTTCATCGTGGCGATGGAGCGCTCCGGCGCCGATGTGCGCAAGTTGCGCGTAGAGCGAATGCTCAAAATCGCCATCCCCGTGACCTGCATCATCATCATGCTCATTGGGGCTCCACTGGCGACGAGCACGCAACGCGGCGGCACGGCGTATGGCGTGGCCATTAGTCTGGCGACCACGGTTATCTTTCTCGTGTTGCTCCAGCTGACGCAGGCAATCGGCGCCAGTGGACTCATCATGCCGGAGTTGGCGGCATGGCTTCCCGGCGCGATGTTCACCGTCATCGGCGGCTTTCTCCTCTATCGCGTACGGACCTGACGTGTCGCAGCGCCCCACCTCGACGTATCCGATTGTCCCACGGACCGGGCTCAAGTTCTTCCGAGCCATGGGACACGGCGCGCTGTCGCTGTTCGGGGGGATTGGTGCGCGCGTGCTGTTCGTGCGCGAACTCAATCGCGCGGTGCGGGAATGGCGCACCTGGGGGCGCGAGGTCGCGCACCAGATGCGCGCGATTGGCGTGGACTCGTTGCCGCTCGCGATCATGGTGGCCGCGTTTATCGGCGGCGTGATCACCATCCAAATCCGGTATCAGCTCTTTCCGGGCATCCAGCTCTCGATTGTGGGTTTGAGCTCGCGGCAGATCGTGATTCTCGAGACGGGTCCGCTCCTCACGGGCCTCGTGCTCGCTGGGCGTGTTGGCGCCAAGATGACGGCCGAGATCGCCACGATGCGCGTGACCGAGCAGATCGACGCGCTCGAGACGCTCTCGTTCGACCCGGTCGCCTTTCTGATTATCCCGCGCCTCATTGCGGCGGTGATCATGCTCCCCATTCTCACCGTCTTCGCCGATGTCTTTGGCGTGCTCTCTGGGATGATGGCGGCCGTGCTGGTGACGGACGTGAAGCTCGCCCAGTTCCTCGAGGGCGTGCGGCTCGGCTTCGACCAGTTCCAGGTGACTTACAGCCTCATCAAGGCCACGCTCTTTGGCGGCGCGATCGCCTTCCTCTGCACCTATGAGGGCTACACGACCCGCGGCGGCGCCGAGGGCGTCGGCCAGAGCACGGCGAAGGCCGTGGTCGTGTCGTCCATTGCGATTCTTATTCTGGACGCCATCACGGCCATCCTCTTGGCCCCTTACCTTCAGGCATGAAGCGACGCGACGAAGTTCTCGTGGGGATTGTAGCGACCGCCGCGCTGGTGCTGGCGGTTGTCGGTACCCTGCTCCTCGCCCGCGGCGGTCTCGCCCCGGGGTATCCGGTCTATTCCAAGTTCGATTGGGGCTCCGGCCTCCGCGCCGGACAGCCGGTGCTCTTCTCCGGCGTCGCGGTCGGCTATGTGGGCGAAGTGGAGTTCGAGCGGAACGGACACCTCGTAGTCGAGATGCGGATCAACACGCAGTACACGATCCCCCGCACGTCGACCTCGCGCATCGTCCCGAACGGCGTGTTCGGTGACATGATGGTGACGCTCACCGCCGGCGAGATGACGGCGGAGAGCTTCGCGGTGGGCGACACAATCCCGACGGGCCCGCCGTCCATCGGCATCGGCGACGTGCTGGCGCGGGTGGACTCGATCGGTCGCGACGTCCAGGGCATCACGCGAGCGCTCAATCAGGAGTTCGTCGAGCAGGGCGGACTCGCGCAGCTTCGCGGCACGGTGGAGAATGCGAACCGCCTGATGGCGACGCTCGGGCAGGTTGCCGAGGCGCAGTCCGCAGAGCTGACGCGCACGCAGGTCGCGCTCCGGAAAGTGGTCTCGGCCGTGGACTCGGCGCAGGTGGACAGCACGGTCCGAGCGCTCACGGGCGCCTCGACCGCCATGGCGACCCTCGCGGGGGATTTGCGGGGCACCACGGCGCGCCTGAACGCCGTCATTGCCCGCCTCGAGGGGACGCAGGGCTCGGCGGGCCTGCTGATGAATGACGCAGGGCTGTACAACGACACGCGGGCCCTGCTGGCGCGGCTCGACTCGCTGACGGCGGACTTCCAGCGGAATCCGAAGAAGTATGTGAAGCTGTCGATCTTCTGAGTTCTGGGGTTCACGACAACGGCCCTTGCCACGAAGACACGAAGGGCTCCGATGCGGACTGCATCGGAGCCCTTTCTATGTTGGTGCCTGTTGGGTCTGTGCACTGCGGGACACTCACCACGGAGGCACAAAGGCACGGAGGACGGCTGTGCGAGACACGGGAATATCCTTCGAATAGGGAGATTCATCTTGAGGAACAGCGTTGTGACTCTGCGACGGTCTCCCTCCGTGCCTTCGTGCCTCCGTGGTGAACGCTTGGCGGTTCACATGTGATTGTGCACTCCGATGACGGCCGAACCCACGGAAAGTAAGAAGCCCCGGCGACCGTGTTGGTCGCCGGGGCTTCTCAGTCCTCGTGTGTCACTGGCCTTAGTTGAACGTGTACCGCAGGCCGAGCTGCATACGCCACACATCGGCGATGTTGGCGGCCTTCTGGAACGTGCTCTTCGGGAGCGCGCCATTGATGACGCGCATCTGGTAGCGCGCCATACCCGCGGTCGGGCCGGTCGTGAGCGGGGTGACTGGGGTAAGCGGCCGCGCCTCGACCAAGCGCTGCGAGACGCCCCAATCGGTGTTGAGCATATTCGTGAAGTTGAGCACGTCCAGGCGGAGCTGGATCGTGTTCTTCTGGCCCATGAACAAGCGGCTAATGTCCTGCGACGCCGAGATATCAAGGCGCGTCACGTTCGGAATCACGACGCCTCCACGCACCGCGTACTTTCCGCGGCGGGTGCGGAGATGTGCATCCTGTTCGATGTAGGCATTCCAGGCTGTGATCTGCTGGGCCGCCGAGAAGGGGGTCGCACCAGTAATCGGGGCGAAGTTCATCTCGCCGGCGTTGGCCGGGACGTAGATCAGATCGTTCGAGGTTCCGCCATCGCCGTTGAGGTCGCCGTTAGTGGTGTAGCTGGCGGTGCCCGCGGTGAAGTTCTCAAGGAAGGCGGAGATGGAGGTGTTGCCCCATCCGAAGAAATTCTTGGTGTAGGAGGTGACGAGGAACGAACGGCGGCCCTGGTAGCCGTTGCCATTGCCCATCCCAGGGTTGTTCGGGTCGCCAGCGTGCTGGTTGTTGTTCCAGCTACCGAAGGCGATCGAGCCCGCGTCCACCGTGTTGGTGGAGGTGCCGTAGGCCGTCGCGCCCTTGAGGTAGAGACCGTTCGTGAACGCCCGCTCAAGCGAGACCGAGGCGTTGTACGTGCGGCCGACGTTCTGATTCTTCAGGACGACCGCGCTGGTGACCGTGCAGTTAATACGGTTGGTCTGGGTGCCGGCGAAGATGCCGGTGCCCGGGCACTTGTCGGAGACCCAGCGCGGGCGGTCATCTGCGCCCGTGAAGGCGGCGTCAGCCGCCGGGAGATTGGCGTTGATGTAGTACACGCCATTCACATCCTGACCCCAGAGCATTTCGACCGTCGTACGCCACCCCGACTGGAACTTGTGGTCGATGGCCAAGTTGGTGCGCCAGAGCTGCGGGAACCTGAAGTTCTCCTCCGTGAGCGCGAGCTCGTACGAGGCGGCCGGCGTGCCGTTCACCGTGGCCGGCTTGTAGCGATCAGGATTCGGATGGAATGGGCGATTCGTAATAGACGAGTCTGTTCCCGCCCCAGTGGCGGCGTCATCCTGAATGAAGCCGGTCAGGATGCCATTGTTGCCAATCTGGTTGGAGATCCAGACGTACGCCGGACGGCCGGTAAACATACCGGTACCGCCGCGGATGATGGTCTGGCCATTGCCGCGGAGATCGTAGTTGAACCCGATACGCGGCGAGATGAGCGGCGTCGCCTTCGGGAGCGCGCCGGTGCTGTACTTCACCGTCGCACCGGTCTCGTCGCGGAAGTTCATCGCGTCAACGGCAGTATTGTTGAAGCCCGTTGCGCCGAACGTGGCGATATCAACACGGATACCAGTCGTCACCGTGAAGTTGTTGCGGACGCGCCATTCATCCTGCGCGTAGATGCCCGAGAAGTTCACTTCGAGCGGCTGGACCGGCTTGGTCTGGCCTGGAATGTTCGCGTAGCGGACCTGGAACCGACGCGGGCCGACACCGGCCGTCGAAGACACCGGCGCCCCGGCACAAGCGCCCCAGTTTGCCGGATTCGTGCCGCATGCCGTGGTGAAGGCCGTGGCGTCGGCGTAGAAGTCCGTGAGCGAGTTGTAGACATACGAGCTCTGCTTGCCCGGGAAGAACACATTCTCCGACTCGTAGATCTCGACGCTCGCGCCGAAGGTCAGGTCGTGGCTGTTCCCGTAAATCGTGAAGTTGTTCTGGAACTGGAAGCTGTTGTAGCGGAGCTCATTGTTCGGCGTGAACGGCTCGGAGCCGAATGACATGAGCGTGGTGCCGCCACCACCGGCGATGTTGCCCCCGAGGATGTCTACGAACGGAAAGAGATTGTCGATTCCACCACGGCTTTCGTCCGACTTGTTGAAGCCGATAATCATCTGGTTCGACATCCGATCCGTGATGAGCGAGTTCCACTCGCCAACGTACGAGTTGATGTTCTCGAGGATCGAGTAGTTCGAGCCCTGGAAGCCGATGCCGTTCGGTGAACCGCGGCCGAAGCCGAGCGACGACGACGTCGACATGAGGACGTCCGTCTCAGACGTCAGCTGGGTCACGCGGAACGAGAACTTATTCCGGTTGCTCAGCGCGTAATCGATCTTGGCGGTCAGGCGCGACGACGGCGTGCCGAACATGTAATCCTGGTACGGGCCGGTCGAATAACCGAAGTTCGTCGCGAGGAATGTCGAGAGCGTATTCAGGGTCGACGTGTCCGCGCGGACCACGTTCCCCAACACCGGCTCGCCACCGTTGTTCGCCCGGAAGGTCGTGCCCGGGCGATCGTTCTCGTCCGACTCGTAGCTGACGAAGAAGAAGAGTTTGTCCTTAATAATCGGACCGCCGACGCGGAAGCCGATCTGGTCGAACGCAAACGTGCCGGGATTAATCACACCGTTGCCGGCGCGCGTGCCAACATTGTTGTAATCGCGGGTGTTGTAGTAGATCGAGCCCGAGAAGGCGTTCGTGCCGGAGCGCGTGACGGTGTTAATCGCGGCGCCGGTGAAGGCACCCTGACGCACGTCGAACGGCGCGATGTTGACTTGGACCGCCTCGATGGCATCGAGCGAGATTGGCGCGACATTCGTACGATCGCCAGGCTGGCCACCGAGACCGAATGAGTTATTGAAGTAGGAGCCGTCCACCGTGATGTTGTTCATGCGGTTGTCCTGGCCGGCGAACGAGTTGCCGCTCGCCTGCGGGGTCAGACGCGTGAAGTCGCTCAGTCGACGCGAGATGGTCGGAAGCTGTTCGAGCTGCTCGCGGCGGATCGACGTGGCCGCACCCGTGCGCGTCGAGCTGAGTTCGCCGCCCTCGGAGGTGATGGTCACCTGGCTGAGCTGCGTGGCGACCGCCGACATCTTGAAAACAAGATCCACGGCGGCACCGAGCGAGACCGTGATATCATCGCGGCCCTGCCGCGCGAATCCGATCATCGACGCCCCGACGGCGTACGGACCGCCGACGCGCATGCCTGGGATATTGAATTTGCCGTCCGCGCGGGTCACACCGATGTACTGGGTTCCCGATGGCGTGTGCACCGCAACGATGCGCGCGCCCTCGAGGGGGCGGTTGTCCGCACCCGTCACGAGGCCACGGACCGAGCCCGTGGTCACCTGTGCCGATGCGACGGTCGTGAACGCCCCTGCGGCGATGGCCGCCAGCACGAGCGTCAACCGAGAAATCCAACGCTTCATGGGTCTTTCCTCTCTGGGGTGGGATCAATCTGTCGGCCCGCCGCGCGCCCAAGGCGCGGGGTCCGATTTAAACCAAGCACGAAGAATATAGTGCGGTAATCACGCCTTTGCCGCTCCTCCCGGCAACCCCCGACGTCCCCGACGCCCAACCGTCAGGAAATAGACGGGGATCCCGGTAAGGCAGACGCCGAGTACTCCCGCCGTCTGCCAGCGGCTCCCGGGACTGATGAGCGCATTCCCGAGCAGATACAGGACCGCAAACATGAACAACAGTGGGACGAGCGGATACAGAGGCACCTTGAACGCCGGCTGATAGTCAGCCCGACGGCGTAGGCGGAAAATCGACGCCACCGCCATGAAATAGAAGGGCAGGAACGCCGTCACGAAGGCATCCGCGAGCTGCTCGAAGCTCCGCAGCAGCACAAAGGCCGCTCCGAGGCTCGCCGTCATCAGAATGGCCACCCAGGGGGTCCCGAAGGTCGGATGCACCGCCGCGACCTTCTTAAAAAACAGCCCATCCTCAGCCATCGCGAAAAAGACGCGCGGGCTCGTGAAGAGCACCGCATTCAGCGTGCCGAAGGTTGAGATCATCACGGTGACGGACACAAACACCACGCCGGCCGAGCCAATCACCCGCTCCGCCACGTCCGCCGCGACCAACCGCGAGGTCCGCATCTCCTCGATCGGCAGGACGGTCAGGTAGGCCACATTCGCCGCGAGGTAGATCCCAATCACCAAGAGCGTGCCCCCGATCAGCGCGCGCGGGAGGTTCTTCTGCGGATCGCGGACCTCGCCACCGTTGTACGAGATGTCGGCCCAGCCGTCGAACGCCCACAGCGTACTCACCAGCGCAAGTCCAAAGGCCGGCACACTCACACTGCCGGGGGGGAGCGCGGGGGTGAAGTGCGAAAACCCGTTCGCCGGGAATCCGACGGCGAACGCGACAATCACGATAAAGAGCAGCCCGCCGTACTTGGCAACGACGGTGAAGTTCGTAAACGTTGCCCCGACCCGCACCCCGACGATGTTGAAGGTCGCCGTGAGCAAAATCGCGCCGGCGGCCACATAGCGCACCGGCATCACGAGACTGAGGTCCCACCCCATCACGCGGAAGAAATATTCCGAACAGGTGATGGCAATCGCGCCAAGCGAGGCGGCGCGAATCATCACGAACTGACTCCACCCGAACAGAAAGGCGGTCAAATCCCCCCACCCCTGCCGAAGAAACACGTAGATGCCGCCGGTTCGCGGCAGCGCACTGGCGATCTCGGCGATCGTCAGCGCCCCGCAGATCGCGAAGATCCCACCGACCACCCACGCCATCAGCATCGGGAGCGGTCCCGGCAACTTGTCGGCGATTCCGGCCGGCGAGCGGAAGATGCCGGAGCCGATGGTCGACCCGATCACAACGGCCATCGCGCTCCACAGCCCGATGCTGCGCTGGAGCGTACCGTCGTGCGACGTCGGCGAGGAGGACGGAGGGGACACAGAAGAGGACATCCGCCGAAACTATCCGTCGGGACTCCCTGCGGGGAGGGCATCCGGCGATTATTCGGGATGTCGTCTGCACTGATGTCGTTGCTGTTCTGGTGTGCCGCACTCGCGATTGTGGTCGGTCAGGTCATGATCCTGCGCTCCACAGCCCGTGCGTGGCATGGCGCCAGCACCCGCCCCCCCTTCGTGGAGCAGATCTTCGCGTGGGGGCCGGCGCTGGTGTTGATCGCCGTGCTCTGGTTCTCGTGGAAGGCCGCGACCCGGCCCCCGAGCATGGAGGTCGAGTTTCCTCCGGCCGCACAGGGCGTGCCCCTGTGACCACGAAGGATCTGATCGCGCTCACAAAACCACGCATCATCTCGCTCTTGCTCGTCACCACGGCCGCGCCGATGTACGTCGCCGGCGTCCCGACGATCGGCACGGTGTTGCTCGTGATGCTCGGCGGCTATCTCATGGCGGGTGGCGCCAACGCCGTGAACATGTATCTCGACCGCGACATCGATGAAGTGATGGCGCGCACGAAGCTGCGACCCATCCCAAGCGGACGCATGCACGCGACGGCCGTGCTCGCCTTCGGCGTGGGCATCGCAACCGCGGCTACCTGGATGCTCGCCGCCTTCGTCAACGTGCTGACCGCGGCGCTCGCGCTCGCCGGCTTCTACTTCTACGTCTTCATTTACACGCGCTGGCTCAAGCGCACCTCGCCGCAGAACATCGTCATCGGTGGCGCCGCGGGGGCGTTCCCACCCCTCGTCGGCTGGGCCGCCGTCACGGGATCGCTTGATCTCACCGCGTGGTTTCTGTTCCTGATCGTGTTCTATTGGACGCCGCCGCACTTCTGGGCGCTCGCGCTCAACAAGCAGAAGGACTACGGCAACGCTGGCGTCCCGATGGCGCCGTTGGTGTGGGGCGAGCGCGAGACGATCGAACAGATGTGGTGGTACACGGTCCTGCTCGTCGGACTCACCGTGCTCCCCGTGGCCTTCGGCGCGTTCGGGCTGTTCTACCTCGTCGCGGCGCTCCTGCTCGGCGGACTGCTCCTGCACGGCGTGTGGCGGGTGCGGACTGAGGCAGATCGCGTGCCGGCGTCGTGGTGGGTGTACGGGTATTCGCTACTCTACCTGGCTCTGCTCTTCGTGGCCATGGCGCTAGACCATCGCGTGTTCGCCTAGTCCGATTTTCGAGCTAAAGCACGACGAGTTCGCGCTGAATCACGGCAGGCGTCACCACGAGCCCCGACGCGGTCAGATACGCATTCACTTCCGTGCGCATGCCGAACTCCCCCGGTAGATAGACCCCCGGCTCGATGCTGAAGCCCACGCCCTCAATCAGCGTGCGCTCATCGCGCGACTCGAGATCGTCGATGTTCGGCCCCATCCCGTGCAGGCCGCGCGCATCAATCGAGTGGCCCGTGCGATGGGTGAACCACGGGCCAAACCCGCGCTGCTCAATCACGCCGCGCGAGGCGATGTCTGCGGTGCGGCCCTGCACGAGTTCGCCCTTGGCGAGTTTGTCGGTGAGCACGGCGATTGCCGCATCGCGTGCATCACGGATTGCGGACCATACCGCCTGCTGCTTCGCGGTCGGCGTGCCAACCACGGCCATCCAGGTCTGGTCGGCCCACATCGCACCCTCTTTGCCACCCGGTGCGGTCGCCCAGAGGTCGATCAGCACCACGTCGCCGTCCACAATGCGGCGTGGATGTGTCGCCGACGGCTCATAGTGCGGGTTTGCCGCATTCTCGCTCGCCGAGACGTTCGGCCCGTGATCGGTCCACATGCCCTCGGCCGTGAACTGCTCTTGCAGCCACGCCATCACCTCGTGCTCGTAGATTGGAGTCCCACCGCGCACCGCCGTCCCAATGCGCGCAAAAGCCTCGTGCGCGAGCGCCCGTAGGCGTTCGGCGTGATGTCGATGCGACGCAATCTCGGCCTCGCTCCACACCGCGAAGAACCGCGTCACCAGCTCGCCGCTGGTCCTCACCTCGGCGCCCGCAGCGCGCACCATCTCGATCACACCGGCCGGCACGCGATCCACCACGGGGATGGCGTCACCGGCCGAGTATTCCATGGCGATGCGCTTGCCCTTCACGAGACTCGGGAGCATTCCCTCAAGTTCGCGCCACGCGCTGTACACGCGCTTCTCCCAACTGACGGGCCAGTGCGCCCAGGGGCCGGGCTCGATCACGTGCGCGATGGCGACCGGCGTGCCTTCGGCGGGGATCCACGCAAAGATGCGGCGCGTGACCATACCCTTGATGCGTAGCACCGAGGAGGCGACGGGATTGAGTCCGCGGAAATCATACACGAGCCAGCCATCGAGGCCGGCTTCGCGGAGCGCGGCCTGAACGCGGGGAAGGGTCGTGAGCGTTAGCATGATTGAACTATCCTCTCCACTGCGCGCGCCACTCACACGCGCCTTCGTTGCGCGACGCACAGCGGACGTGTTCCACCGCGCCGACCCCATCGACCAAACGCTGCATCAGTTCCCGTAGCACCGCTTCGTAAAAGGCGCAGCCGCCAAGCTTGGGTGCGGCATCGAGCGTTACCGACTCCCGCACTTCCAGATGCACCGACCCGCCGACGCGGCGGACCTCGCCGCCGAGATAGCGCTCGCCGACTTTTTTTACCTGCGCGAGAGCCATTGGTCGCGCGACCATCGCGGGAAGAATCCGTACTAGGCGACGCGTTGGAAGGGAGACGCGGTCGTACGTACGACGCGCGAGGCCACGTCCCGCCTCGCGAAACACTGCCTCGGCGTCGGGGCGACGTCCGATCAACCGCGCGATCCCCGCCGCTTCCTCAAAGGACGCACGCTGCCCGCGCTTGGTAGCCTCGAGGTACCGCCCGATTTGCGCGTGGACAGTGTCGCTGAGTCCGAAGCGCTTCACCTTGAGCTCCTCGACGAACTCCGTCTCGAGCGCGTCGTCGGGGCGATCGACGGTGCGAACCGCCTCAAGGAGAGTCAGGGGGACAAGCGGATCGACGGTGGCGGACATTCGCGATGGCGGGGGGAGACAGACTGGGAACCGTGGGCAAAGTTAATGGTTGAGTGAGGGAACACGGCACTCCCCACGCAAGTCATGCACCTCGCACCTTCCTTCTCGGACCCTGCTTCGACCTGCTCGGAGCACCGCGCGCACGTCGCGCGGTGCGAGGCGTGCCGGTTCGCGCTGCGGTCGGCGCAGCGCTATCACGCGGCGATGCAGCGCGTCGCACGAGCCACGCGGGCGTCGGACGCGCTGCGTGAGCGGGTGGTCTTGCTACTCCAGCGGGAGCGGGAATCGCTCCGGACATGATCGTCCGCATGGTCGCGGGCGCGGGCATCGCCGGCGGGATCGCGATGGTCGCGGGCCGCGGGGGGAGCCTCGCGCCGAGTGGTCGCTGGGCCGCGCTCCTCGTGGGCACAGTCGCGACGATGGCGGGTTGGGCGTGGGCTGCCCTACTGGTCGGATGGTTCATCGCGTCGTCGGCACTGACGCGTCTTGGACACGTGCAGAAAACCTCGCGCACCGCAGGAGTACTGGCTCCATCCGGCGCGCGCACGGCCACGCAAGTGGGCGCGAATGGCGGACTCTTCGCCATCGCCGCACTCGTTGGTACGCTGAGTGCGGACCCCCGCGCATCCGTGCTCGCCCTCGGTGCATTGGCGGCCGCCGCAGCCGATACCTGGGCGACCGAGATTGGCTTGCTGTACGGCGGTGCGCCGCGCGCGTTGTTTGGCGGGGCATCGGTGGAGGCAGGCATGTCGGGAGGCGTCACCACGGTGGGGCTCGCCGCGAGCGCGGCGGGCGCCCTCGTCGTCGCGGTGGCGGGTGCGTGGCTGGTGCCGTCAGCACCCGCGTCAGGTATCGTCGTGGCCGTCGCGACTGGCGGCGTGCTCGGCGCGCTCGCCGACAGCGTGCTCGGCGGGACACTCCAAGTGAAGCAGTGGTGCGCAGCGTGCCAGCGCTTCACTGAGCGCCCGATGCACGACTGCGGGACGCGCACGACGTACGCGCACGGCCTGCGCTGGATGACGAATGACACCGTGAACCTGTTGGCCACCATCGTCGGCGCACTTGTGGCGTCGGCGATCTTCGGCCCTCTTTCTTGAACTGCGCCTGACACCTTTATGACTATCGATCCCTCGACCTTCCGCGCGACACTCGGCCGTTTTGCCTCAGGTATCACCGTCGTGACGGCGGCCGACGCCGATAGGCGTGACGTCGGGATGACCGTGAGCGCGTTCAGTTCCCTCTCGCTCGACCCGCCGCTGATTCTGGTGTGTGTCGACCACGGGGCATCGGTGGCGCCGGTGCTGGAGCACTGCGACCGCTTCGCCATCAACGTGTTGAGTGAGGAGCAGGAACCGCTGTCACGCCGGTTCGCCGAGCGAGAGGTGGACCGATTCGATGGCGTGGCGTATCATCGAGGGGAGCACGGCATCGCACTTTTGGATGGCGCGCTCGCGCACCTCGAGTGCCGCGTCCACGCGCGGTATCCCGCTGGTGATCACACGATCCTCGTCGGCGCCGTCGAAGCGACCGCGCTCAACGAGGGACATCCTCTGCTTTATTATCGGGGCGGCTACGGTCGCCTCGACCGCTGAACCACTGCCCGCCTGCCGCCACTACTCGCCTACCGCCGCTGCCACCGATGAGCCTTGATCTCCAACGCGAACAGGTGGTGCAGGAACTCTGCGCTCACTACGCGCAGGACCACCTGACGACGGGCGAACTCGAATCGCGATTCGAGCGAGTGTATCGGGCCAGTGACGCCGCGGTGCTGCGCACGGTGCTCGACGGGTTACCCGCGATTAATCGCGCGGCGCTCGCGTCGCCGCTCTCGGGATCGTTGTCTGGCGCGACATCCGGCCCGCCATCCTCGCCCTCTCCACTCTACCAGCCCCCGCCGCGAACGAGTGGGCTCCGAGATTCCGAGAAGCGGTATCTGGCGATGTTCTCGCAGGTCACAAAGGAAGGATTCTGGCGCGCGCCATCGCGCGCGCGCGTGCGGGCGGTGATGGGCGGCGTGGTCCTCGATCTCCGCGAGGCCGATATCCCGCCCGACGGCATGGAGATTGACGCCGAGGCGTTCATGGGCGAGGTGAAGATCCTGCTCCCGTTCGGCGTTGGCGCCGAAGTCGATTGCACCGCGATTATGGGCGAGATTGTCGACCGCACGCAGGTCGGAGCGCCAGGTATGCCGACCATCCGCGTACGCGGCGGCGCGACGATGGGGACAATCCGCGTCGAGACCAAGCTCCCGAAATCGGCCAAACTTGAGAGCTGGCGCGCGCAGATGCGGAGCTGGCTCGGCAGCGGCGAGGATCGCTGAGCAGACGTAGGTCGGCAGGCGTAAGTCGCTGAGCCCGCGGTCGTCGCTAGGCGCGCCCCGCCACTACGGACCCTGCGAGAGGTACTTGTTCGCGTAGCGAACTACACTCTCGTCCACGATTCGCATCGCCTCCTCGCTCTTGCCCCAGCCGAGGATCTCGACACGCTTCCCCTCGAGATCCTTATAGACTGCGAAGAAGTGCTCGATCTCCTTCAGCGTGTGTTGCGGAATATCGGCGATGTCGAAGTACTCGCCATGCGCCGGATCATCGATCGGCACCGCGAGGATCTTGTCGTCAGGCTCACCCTTGTCGAGCATCTTGAGCACGCCAATCGGGCGCACATCGATCAAGCACCCAGTGAAGGTCGGCTCCTTGATCATCACGAGCACATCGAGCGGGTCGTTATCCTCGTGCAGCGTGCGCGGGATCAGCCCGTACTCGCCCGGATAATGCACCGCCGAGTAGAGCACGCGATCAAGCCGGAACATCCCCGACTCTTTGTCGAGTTCGTACTTGTTGCGCGCGCCCTGCGGAATCTCGATCACCGCGGTGATGACTTCGGGCACTCGCGGACCGGCGGGGAGATCTTTCCAGGGATGAATCATGCGCCACGCTCCGCAGCAGCTCGTTGCCGTGCAATTGCTCGACGTCGGAGGCTAATGGAGAGCGCGTACCCACCGAGCAGCGCGGCAATCACCGCATAGGCGATCTGGTAGTAAATAGCGTTGTCGGGCATCAAATCCTCAGGAGTCTTCAGTCGCGCGATCCAACAGCGCGTCGCGCTCGGTCGCCAGCGCCATGCGCGCGCGCACGAGCGCGATATACGTGAGCGTGAATGCGAAGAGCGCGAGCAAAAGTGTCTTCACCATCACGAAGGGCATCTGCACGCCGCTCGGGTTAGCGACGACCGGCATAGGATGCTGGGTGCGGAAAATGTAGACGCTCAGATGGATGAACGGGATGAGGAGCGCACCGAGCAT
>JAYTDH010000274.1:0-4007 GCA_043736095.1 Gemmatimonas sp. | reverse complement strand
ATGCAGTATCTCCTCCAGGTGCCGTGCTGGGAGCCTGATGGAATTCGGCCGAGCACTGTGCCCGAGGCCCAGCGCGAGACGGCGGCCGCCGCAGTCACGGCGTTCCATCATAAGATCGAGACGCTCGGCGACTTCGGTGGTCGTCTCCTCTCGCTCGTCATGCTGAACGTGCTCGACGAGAAGTGGAAGGATCATCTCTATGATCTCGACCAGTTGCGTGCGGCAATCGGCTATCGCTCGTGGGGGCAGAAGGACCCGCTCGTCGAGTACAAGCAGGAGGCCTTCACGATGTTCGAGGACCTCATGCGCGACATCCAGCACACCTTCGCCGAACGTTTCCTCAAGGTGCAGTTGGTGTTCGATGAGCCGAGGCCGACCCCTCTACCGGCGATGTTGACGACGGCACCGGCGCCCGCCGCGCAAGAGTTCGACAAGATGGGGGTCGCGGCCGAGCCGACCGTGGTCGGGGCGGGGCATGGAGTGCGATCGCTCGAGCCGGAGGCGCCCGCGGCGGTTATGGGCGCGGGCACTCCGCGTACGAGCGAGAGCAGCACAGCGGGCGCCACGGTCGGACGTAATGATCCGTGCCCGTGCGGCAGCGGCAAGAAATACAAGAAGTGTCACGGGGCGTAAACGCATGTGCTCGGCAGCGCATTGATGCGTGACGCGTCCTGCGACCCACCGCAATAATTCGGTGCCGTGATCTCCTCGAGGGCTGGTACGTTCGGTGCCATGCCCTCTGTCCTCGAACTCCCGCCGACCGATCGCCCGCGTGAACGCCTCCGCGCGCTCGGTGCCCACGCCCTTACGTCCACCGAACTCCTCGGGCTCATCCTCGGAACCGGCACGCAGGGCCGCTCCGCCACGGAGACGGCGCAGCAGGTGCTCACGCGCGCTGGAGGATCGCTGCGCCGCCTCGGGCAGCTGCCCACCGCGACCCTCACCGGCCTCAGCGGGCTCGGCGAAGTGCGTGCCCTCGCCATCCTCGCGGCCCTCGAACTCGGTCGACGGCTCGCCGTCGAGGCGACCGACGAAGGCGAGCCGATGCGCGGTCCTCGCGACGTCTGGCGATGGTTCGCCCCCAAAATGGAGAGTCTGACCGTCGAGGAGTTCCACGTCGCGGTCCTCGACGCGCAACATCGGCTTGAGCGCGATGTGCTCGTGAGTCGCGGCATCCTGAATAGCAGCCTCGTCCACCCGCGTGAGGTCTTTCGCGAGGCGATTGCCGAACGTGCCGCGAGTATTGTCCTCGTGCACAATCATCCGAGTGGCGACCCGAACCCCAGCAGCGATGACCGGGCCATCACCAGCCAACTGGTTGCTGCGGGGCGACTGCTCGACATCCCCATCCAGGACCACGTGGTCATCGGCAGGGGCCGCTACGTGAGCTTCGCCGAGGCGGGGCTGCTTTAGCGAGGAGCGAGGAGCGAGGGGGAAAGACAGGGGGGAGGGGAAGGTCCGAGGATCGAGTGGGAGGGCACCGGCGTCACTGGCCCCGACCACCCCGCACAAATGCAGGCGTACCAAGAGCTTGACCCAACGCGAGTCCTCGGCGATATACCGATTGTGACCGCGCCCACCCTGAATGACATCATCCCGAACTGGGACCTCGCCGAGGAGTCCGTTGCCGGACGCCTCGACGTGGATTTGTTGGCGCGGGCGTATCGGTTCTCCGAGAAGGCGCACTCCGGACAGACGCGTCGGAACGGAGATCCGTACGTCACGCACTGCGTGGAGGTCGCCAAGATTCTCGCCGAGCTCCAACTCGACTCGGTCACTGTTGCCAGCGGTCTGATCCACGACGTCGTGGAAGACACGGTCTACACGGTCGAGGATGTCGAGCGGGAGTTTGGGCGCGAGATCGCGCAGATCGTGGACGGGCTCACAAAGATCGGCCATCTCCCGATGGCCTCGCGCGAAGATCGACAGGTCGAGAGCTATCGCAAGCTGCTGCTCTCCGTCGCGAAGGATGTGCGAGTGATTCTCGTGAAGCTCGCGGATCGCCTGCACAACATGCGCACGCTCGAGTGGATGCCCGAGGAGAAGCGTTCGCGCATCGCTCTCGAGACGCGCGACCTCTATGCGCCCATGGCGCACCGCTTCGGTCTCGCGTCAGTAAAGGCCGATCTCGAGGATCTCGCCTTCAAGTGGCTCGAGCCGGACGAGTACCGCTTGCTCGCAAACATGATCGCGCAGACGCGCGCGGATCGCGATGCGCTGACGTTGGAGATGGCCGGTCCGCTCGAGCAGCGACTCAGGGAAGCGGGCGTCATCGTCTACGAGGTGAGTGGGCGCCCGAAACATCTCTGGTCGATCCACAAGAAGATGGAGAAGCGCGCCAAGCCGTACGAGGAAATTTATGACCTCTACGCCATCCGCGTGCTCGTCGAGAATATCCCCGAGTGTTATCACGCGCTCGGCGTCATCCACGGCGCGTGGACGCCGCTACAAGAACGCATCAAGGACTACATCGCATCGCCCAAGTCGAACGGTTACCAGTCGTTGCACACGACGGTGTTTGGTCCGCGCGGCACGTTGTTCGAAATCCAGATTCGCACGCGCGACATGCATCGCACGGCGGAGTACGGCATCGCCGCGCACTGGCTCTACAAGGACAGCGAGAAGGGGGGCAAGAAGGACCTCGATCGTCACCTCGCGTGGTTCCGTCAGGTGCTAGAGCTCCAGCTTGACGCCGAGACGCCGGATCAGTTCCTCGAGTTCCTCAAGCTCGATCTTTATCAGGACGAGATCTTCGTCTTCACGCCTAACGGCGATGTGATTCAGCTGCCGAAGGGCGCCACGCCGATCGACTTCGCGTTCGCGGTGCATACCCAAGTCGGGCTGCACACGCAGGGCGCGCGCGTGAACGGCCGCATCGTGCCGCTCTCGCGTGAGCTCCGGAACTCCGAGACGGTGGAAATCATCCGGTCGCCCAACGCGCGTCCGAGCCGCGATTGGCTCGCGCACGTACACACGGGGCGCGCCCGCCATCGGATTCGGAGCTGGCTGCGTGCGGAAGAACAGAAGACCTTCCTCACCGTCGGGCAGGAGATTCTCGAGCGCGAGTTGCGCCGCCGCAAGCACGCGAAGCTCACCGACGCCGAGTTCGCGCGCGGCGCGGAGGTGCTCAAGCTGAATGGGCAGGATCACGTCTACGCGAGTGTCGGGCAGGGCGACATCACGGTCACCCAGCTCCTCAAGGCGATCTATCCAGAGCTCGACGAAGCCGAGGCGCAGGTCCTCAAGCCGAGCCCGCTGGAGCGGTTGATTGATCGGATGCGGCGCCCGGGCACCTCGCGCGGGCTCCGCATCCAAGGCGCGGACGGTCTCCTTGTCCGGTACGCGCAATGTTGTCAGCCGGTGCCAGGCGACAAAGTGGTCGGCTACGTAACGCGTGGCCGCGGCGTGAGCATCCATCGGCAGGACTGCCCGAATCTCTTGCACCTCGGGCACGAGCCGGAGCGTCGGCTGGAGATCGACTGGCAGGAAACGGCCGGCGAGCGCTTCATGATCCGACTATCAATCGAGGGCAACGACCGACGTGGCCTCTACGCCGATCTCGCCGCGGCCGTCAGCGGCACCGGCACCGATATCCGGTCGCTGGAGCTCAAGACCGTCGATGGCCGCGTCTCCGGCTCCGCGCTGGTGGAGGTGGAGAACCTGGCGCACCTCGAGCGGATCATCAAGACGGCGCGCCGCGTGAAGGGCGTGAGCGAAGTCTCCCGTCGCGAGCGCCTGAGCACCGAAGAAGAGTAGGCGGTCCGAGACGCGGCGGCATGGTATGTTTCTCTACTCCTCCCTTGCGTCCCTCTCTCCGCCCCGACCATGCACGCTGCCCTCCTGCACACGCACAATCTTCTGCGCTGGGTCGTCCTCATCGCTGGCGTCTATGCCGTGATCAAGGCCGCTTCCGGACTCTCTGGCGACCGTCCATACGCCAGCGCGCGGCGCGCGAGCGCGATCTTCATGGGCTCGGTGCACGTCCAGCTCCTCCTCGGGCTCCTGCT
>JAYTDH010000273.1:0-2735 GCA_043736095.1 Gemmatimonas sp. | reverse complement strand
CCCGCAGGGAAGACGTTGTATCGCAAGGGGCGCGACTTGGTGATCAATGGGTTTGTGGCGGAAGCGTTCCACGTCGCGCAACGGGATTGTGGTCCGTGCGCGCGCCGCGCGCAGTGCCTGCGCACGCCGGGCACGACGCCGGTGCGCAACGTCGCGTTCTTTCGCGGACGGACCAAGGTCGACGCGCAATGGAAGCTCTACTGCCTGGTGCACAACATCGAAAAGCTCGCCCAAGCGGTCTACGCGGCGTAGCGAGCCCGCCGGCGCGCTCGGCGCGCAGCGCGCTCCCGCATCGTCGGCGTGCCGTCGACCGCCGACTTGCAGCAGGGCGTGTTTCCTCTCGAGCGCCTGCAGCTGCGCGATCTCCCGCGTCGGTCCGGCCGGCGTCGCTTTCGGCAAGCGCCCGCGCAACGTCCCATCGCGCACGTCCTTGCGCCACTTCGACAGCATGAACGGATGGATCTCCAGCGCCGTCGCCACCGCCTTCACCTGCATCCCCGGCACCTGGCTCAAGCGCACCGCCGCGAGCTTGAACTCCTGCGAATACTTGTAAATCTGGCGCGGACCGCTCCGCGGCATCGGACACCTCCTGCATCTTCGTTAGGGGGAAGTGTCAACCAAACTGGAGCAAGATCCGCCGTCAGCCACCAAGCGTCGTTATGCCGCGGGACGGGCACAGATCATCAGGCGCGTCAGCCGCCTCGTCGCCTCGCGGTCTGTCGCGGTGAAGTGCGCGCGTGTCCCGCGAATGTGCACCTCCGCCGACCGCGCGCGCGCGAGGGAGAGGAGCGTCGGGAAGTCGAGCGGCGCGAGTAGGGGGAGGCTGACGACGATGGGCGAATCAATGCGCGCGGTGGACGGCACCCCGAGTGAGAGCGCGGGTAGGGTGTCGATGCGCAGCAGGAGACTGTCTTGCGCCACGAGAATGTCTCGAACGCGCGCGGCCGGCAGCGCGAACTCCAACTGGATCTCCGTGCGCGCAGGGTCGTCGGCGGACTGCAACGCACTGATGGCGAGTCCGGACGCGCTCGGCCGGGAGGTGCCCGTGCGCATGAACCGGCTGCCGTCCGGCCAGGTCGCTTGTCGGACCGGGGCTAGCCGCTCCCCTGCAGATGCCGCGCCGAGCAGCGTGTCCGCCGCCGCGCACGAGGCGGGGGAATTCCTCGCCTGTGCGCCGGCACTCTTGAGCGCGACGAGGAGGCAGAGTCCGCGTAGGAGTCGATTCATGGCAGCTGCAATGGCGGTCGGCATAACGTGGGCTTGTGCTGTGGACGCTCATATAAAAAGGGTTGGGCGGAGTGGCCGCAACCAGCCCGGGTCATCACGGCCACCCCGCCCAACCCATCCTTACCCGCGGCCATCGGCAGCAAGCGTCGCTACACGGCCGCCGCGGACGCGACTAGAACGCGCGCGGTGTTTGCTGTCGGCCGTGCACAATGGCCAGGAGTTCGATGGCGTCTGCGTGCACTTTGTAGAACACGCGATGATTCTCGATGACCAACTCGCGCACGTCGAGATCCTCGGCTTCCGGGGCGTGCTTGCCCATCAGCGGATGCGACCGGAGCAGCTGTAGCCGATAGTCGAGGAGTGCGACCACGCCTTCGGCGTAGATGTCAGAGGTTCGGCTGATAAACTCGGCGATGCCCGCGAGGTCCGAGACCGCACGCTCCGTCCAGCGGAGCGGGAGCACTAGGCGGGGCGACGAATGCGCGCGCGGACGCGAGCGAGAGCGGTGTCGTGGTCCACGGTGCGATCCGCCGCCGCATCCGCGAGGCCCTGTTCGATGGCCTGGCGCACGTAGACCTCATACGCGAGATCATCCCAGCCAGCCCCTTTAGGGAGCTGGTCGACGAGTCGCTTCGCGTCGTCGCGGATGTCAGGGGCGTCGGCCATGCTTGGAACCTGTCGCAGAAGCCTGCGAGGCGCAACCTCGGCCACCGCGAAGCTGGTGGCGAGTCCGTGTAACGTGGGCTTGTGCTGCGGACGCTTTCATAAAATGCAGGTGAGCGGCTGCGCCGAACCGAAAAGGTAAGACAGGGCGCGGCCGCTCGCCTGCGTCGTTACCGCGGCCGTCAGGCAACAAGCTGCGCTATGCGCCCGGCACGATCTCATCGGCGTCCCAGTCGCGACGCGAGTGCCGGATGGTGAGCACGACCACCTGCTTCGCGTCCACGCGATAGACGATGCGATACGGATGATGGAGAATCTGCCGATGGGTCGGCTTGCCGATCTCGGGCACCATCCGGCCACGCTTCGCAAACCGATCCAAGGTGCCGACGCGCGCGAGCAGCTCGCGGAGCCACTTGGCGGCGGCCTGTGGCCGATCCCGCGCGATGGCGTCGAACGCTTCGATGGCGCGCCGCTCGACGAGCGGCGACCAGATGACCTTCACTTCGCGAGGCGCGCGCGCAGGGCCTTGGCCACGGCGGCGTGGCTGCGCCCCTTGCCCGCCGCGACCTGCGCCTCGGCGTTGCGCACATCGCGCAACAGCTCCAGCTCATCGACGAGGGCCTCATAGGACTCGACATCGAGGAGCACCGCAGTGCCGCGCCCATGTTGGGTCAGGAAGACGGGCGCACCGGTCTCGCGGACTTGCTCGATGACTTGGGCGGCGTTGGCGCGGAACTCCGTGACGGGCTGGATGTCACGGGAGGGCTTGAGCTTGGGCACGGAGAGGCTCCAGAAGGTCGGTACAGAATAATGTACCGAATTAGCTGAGCCTCCGTCAGAGCCCG
>JAYTDH010000272.1:0-1951 GCA_043736095.1 Gemmatimonas sp. | reverse complement strand
CGCTCGCCTACGAAGCCGAACTCGAACGCCTCGCGCCGGGCGGCGCGCGGCTCGGACATCCGAGTCAGATTGACGCCCTGATTACGCTCGGTGGCGATGGCACGCTGATTCGCGGAGCGCGCTATCTGGGCGGCGCCGACGTGCCGATTTTCGGTGTGAACTTAGGAAAGCTTGGATTCCTCACGACGTGCCAAGCCGAGGAGTTCCCGGAAGCATTCGCGCGGTTCGCGCGCGGCGAACATCGCGTGCAGTCGCGCATGGCACTCGAGGCGCGCACCTGGACACCCGATGGGCGCATCGGGATGCAGATCCGCGCGCTTAACGATCTTTCCGTGCACAAGGGCGGCTACGCGCGCGTGCTGCGCATGAAGGTGTCGGCCAACGACGAACTCATCGCCCGCCTCGCGTCTGATGGAATCGTCATCGCCACACCGACCGGCTCCACCGCGTACTCGCTCTCCGCTGGCGGCCCGATTGTCGCGCCGAACTTCGATTCGATCCTCGTGACGCCGGTGGCCGCGCACACGCTCGCGCTCCGCCCGACGATTCTCTCGCCCGACGTCACAGTGAAGATCGAAGTCGAGGAAGGGCAGGACGAAGTTCTCTTGACCGGCGATGGCCAGGTCGGTATCGCGATCGCGCCGGGGCATACGCTCACGGTGCGCCGGAGCCCGCATCCGGTGCGCCTGATGCAGTTCCCCGACGTCACCTTCTTCGCGCGGCTCCGCCACAAACTCGGCTGGGGCGGTCCGCAGATCGGCGACGTATGAGCCACGCTGCTCCGGTTCGCGACGCCGTGATGCGCCCGTTGCCGGCCGCGCCCGTATCGTAAGCCTGTGCTGACCGAACTTCGAATACGCAATCTCGCGATTATCGACTCCGTCACGCTTCCGTTAGCGCCGGGGTTCAACGTGCTCACCGGCGAGACGGGCGCGGGCAAGAGCATCATCGTCGGCGCACTCGGCCTATTGATCGGCGAACGCGCATCGAGCGATCTCGTGCGCACGGGTGCCGAGAAGGCGACCGTCGAAGGCGTGTTTGATCTTCACGATCGCACCGATCTCCTGGCGATGCTCGATGCGCGTGGTGTTGAGTGCGAGGATGGTGTGCTCGTGCTCAAGCGCGAAGTGGCCGGTACCGGCGGTCGCGCGCGCGCCTGGATCAATGGCTCGCCTGTGACGGCGGGCGTACTCGCCGAGGTTGGCCGTGCACTGGTGAATGTGCACGGACAGCACGAAGCGCAGGCCCTGCTCGAGCCCGAGGCGCAGCGGCACATCCTCGACGCATTCGGCGAGGCCGAACGCGAGGTCGCGCACGTGGCCGAGGCGTGGCGCGAGGCCGATGCGGCGCGCGAGGCGGTGTCGAGTCTTGCCGCGCGCCGCGACGAAGCCTCCAAGCGTGCCGATTGGCTCGCGCACGTGGCGAAGGAGATCGGCGAGGCCGCGCCGCGCGAGGGCGAGGAGGAGCGGCTCGAGGAGGAAGCGCGACGGCTCACGCACGCCGAAGAACTCCAGGCGCTGATCGCGGAACTCACGACGACGCTCGAGCAAGCCGATGGCTCGGCGATGCAGGGACTCGGGCATCTGCAGAAACCGCTGGCCTCACTGCAGAAGATCGACCCCACGACGTCGCGCCTGCAGGAGTTGTACGACAACGCCTGGTACGCACTCGAGGAACTGGCGCGCGAAGCGGAGGCGTACGCTGAGGGAGTGGAGCACGATCCGGCGCGACTTGATGAAGTCGAGCGCCGCCGCGATCTGCTGTTTCGCCTGATAAAGAAGTACGGCGGTTCACTCGACGCCGTGATGCGGACTGGAAAGGAAGCGCGCGCTGAACTCGATCTGCTCGACACCGCGGGGCTCGATCTGCGCGGGCTCGAGACGCGTGTGCGCGAATCGGAAGAAGCACTCGCGCGTGCGGCGGCCGCGCTCACCAAGAAGCGCACCACGGC
>JAYTDH010000271.1:0-3293 GCA_043736095.1 Gemmatimonas sp. | reverse complement strand
GCGTACGGCCCAATCGCCGACAACGCCGGCGGTATCACCGAGATGAGCCACCTCGGCGCCGAAGTCCGCAAGATCACCGACGGCCTCGACGCCCTCGGCAACACCACCGCGGCGATCGGCAAGGGCTTCGCGATTGGCTCGGCGGCCCTCACCGCGCTGGCGCTCTTCTCGGCCTACGCCTCGGCGGTCGGTCTCAATGAGACGGGGCTCAACCTCATCGATCCGATGGTCGTGATCGGGCTCTTTATCGGGGGCGTGATGCCCTTCTTTGTCGGCGCGCAGACGATGACCGCCGTCGGTCGCGCGGCGCAGGGCATGGTCGAGGAAGTCCGCCGTCAGTTCCGCGAGATTCCCGGCCTCCTCGAGGGCAGGCCCGGCGTGAAGCCGGACTCGGCCCGTTGCGTGGATATCTCGACCACCGCCGCACTCAAGGAGATGATTCTCCCAGGCGTCGCGTCGATTCTGCTTCCCGTCGTCGTTGGCAAGTTCCTCGGCGTGAAAGCCCTCGGCGGCCTGCTCGCCGGCGCGACCGTGACCGGCGTAATGATGGCGCTGTTTATGGCGAACGCCGGTGGTGCGTGGGACAACGCGAAGAAGGCGATCGAAGGCGGGATTCTCGGCGGCAAGGGCTCTGATGTGCACAAGGCGGCAGTCGTCGGCGATACCGTCGGCGATCCGTTCAAGGATACGTCGGGGCCGGCGATGAATATTCTGATCAAGCTGATGTCGGTGGTGAGCTTGGTGTTGGCGCCGTGGTTTATTGCCTAAAGCAGATGGAAGTTGTGAGTTGGAAGTTGTGAGTTGGAAGTTGTGAGAGCGGGGGGAGGCTACTGGCCTCCTCCCGCTTACTTCTTCCCACTCTTTGGGCTGGCGACTTTCGGCTCCTTCTCGCGTTCAAGCACGCGCTTGCGAAGTCCGCTCAGCATGGCGCGCACTTCCGACAATCGTGCTTCGAGTTGCGCGTATTCTCTGCCACTGATGAGGTCGAGGTCTTTCGCGAGGAGGAGTTGGTAATCCGCCACGCTTGCCGACGCGAGCGCGATCTCTAATGACCGGTTGAACTGAGCCTGCGAGAAGTGCCCGGAGCCCTCCGCAATGTTGCTCGGAATAGCCGTGATCGATCGCCGCAACTGTGCGCCGAGCCCTGGCGATCGATGCATAGCACCGCCGTCCGTCACGCGGTGAATTCGGAGGGCGAGCTCATGCGCCTTCTCCCACACGGCCAGTCGTCTGAAGGGAAGCATGACCGGACACTAGACGGATTTCGACCGGGAGCCCGACCATAATCGCGCAAGCCGTTACCTTTCAGCTCACAGCTTCCCACTTACACCTGCTTCATTAATGCTTAGTCTCGGAATCGTCGGCCTCCCCAATGTGGGCAAGAGCTCGCTCTTCAACGCCCTCACCGCCGCCAAAGCGGAAGCCGCGAACTATCCCTTCTGCACCATCGACCCGAATATCGGCGTGGTGAACGTTCCCGACCCTCGACTCGACGCGCTCGCAAAGATCGTGCAGCCCGAGCGAACGGTCCCCGCCGCGGTGCAGTTCGTCGACATCGCCGGCCTCGTAAAAGGCGCCAGCACGGGGGAAGGGCGTGGCAACGCGTTCCTGAGCAACATCCGCGAGACCGACGCGATCGTCCACGTCGTGCGTTGTTTCGACGATGCCGATGTCATTCACGTCGATGGCTCGGTCGATCCCGTGCGGGATCGCGCGACCATCGAGTTTGAACTCGCGCTGGCCGACCTCAGCGTGGTGGAGAAGCGTCTCGACAAAGCGAAGCGCGCGGCGAAGACCGGCGACAAAGCAGCAATCGCCGAAGTCGTATCGCTTGAGAAAGCGCACGCCCCGCTCTCCGAAGGGCGCGCACTCTGGCACGTGGTGTTGAATGACGAGGACCGCGCGCAGATGAAGGGGCTGCAACTCCTCACGCTCAAGCCGATCCTCTACGCCGCAAACGTGACAGATGGTGAGTTGACGGGCGCCGAGGGCGCGCACGTGCAGGCGCTACGCGCGGCGATTGCGGCTGATCATGAGCCCGCCGAGGTCGTGACCTTTTCGGCAAAGATTGAGATGGAACTCGCTGAGTTGCCCGCTGATGACCGGCAAGAGTTCCTCTCGTCACTCGGCATCGACTCTGCTGGGCTCGATCGGCTGATTCGCGGCGGCTATCACCTGCTCGGCTTGCAGACCTATTTCACCGCGGGCGAGAAGGAAGTCCGCGCGTGGACGATTCACAAGGGCGACACGGGACCCAAGGCCGCCGGCGTGATTCACTCCGATTTCGAGCGCGGGTTCATTCGCGCAGAAACGGTGAGTTATGACGACTTCATCACGCACGGGGGATGGAAGGGCGCGAAGGAGAAGGGCGTGTCGCGCGCTGAGGGAAAAGAGTATGTGGTGCAGGATGGGGATGTGCTGTTGTTCCGGTTTAATGTTTGAGCACGTAGGATCCACGACGCGTGACAACGCAGCACTGGCAATCGACAACTCAGCACGGGCGACGAGCACGTTCAGATGTCAGGGTTGCGTTGGAAGTGAACGGCGACAACGGGGGGGCGATGCGAATTCGGTTCTGGCCGGGAACTTCTCTGCTGATCTGGCGACGTCTCATCGCGAGGGCCTCACGGGTCGCGATGCTAGCACTAGGCATCTCGGCCTTCGGCCCCGCAGCGCTTCAGGCACAGTCGCCGGCGAGTGATCTCCAGGCGGCGCGGGCTACGTGGGAGCGGAATCCTGCGTCTGTGGACGCGATCGTGTGGTATGGCCGGCGCACGGCGTACACCGGCGAATTCGCGGCGGCCGTCGCGATCTACACCGAGGGACTCCGGCTTCATCCGGACGAGCCGCATCTCTTGCGGCATCGCGGGCATCGGTACCTCTCCCTGCGGGACAACGCCGCAGCGATTGCCGACCTGCAACGTGCACGCGAGGTCACGAGCGGACGGCCGGATGAAGTCGAGCCCGATGGACAGCCGAACGCGCGCGGAATTCCGACGAGTTCGCTCCACTCAAACATCCGCTACCACCTCGCGCTCGCGCACTTCCTTGCGGGCGACTTCCCCCAGGCGGCGGCGCTCTGGGAAGAGGACGCGAAGCTCGCGGCAAACCTCGACCAACGCGTGGCCGCGACTTACTGGTGGGTGCTCGCGCTCGCACGGCAGCGCGAGTGGGAGCAGGTGCGCGCCGCGCTGGCGCCAATCGGCGCGGACTGGGACATCATCGAGAACGGGAGCTACCACCAACTGCTGCTGTGGATGAAGGGGCTCCGCACCGACGCCCGGCTTCAGGAG
>JAYTDH010000270.1:0-9667 GCA_043736095.1 Gemmatimonas sp. | reverse complement strand
GTCAAAGTCGGCGATCAGGCTGTTGATGCTGCTTTCCATCTGGTTGAGCACCGGCCTGGGGAACAAGCCCATGAGCACGATGCCGACCGCCAGGATGATGAACACCGACAGCTCGCGCTTCGACAGATCAGGCAGCGCGCCGTTCTTCTCCTTGTCGAGCGGGCCGAAGAACACCTTCTGGAACATGTAGAGCAAGTACACCGCGCCGAGGATGACGCCGGTCGCCGCGATGCCAGCCAGCAGGCGCGGCATCGGCAGGAGGTCCGGCGACGCGGTGAACGCACCGAGCAAGGTCAGGAACTCGCCGACGAAGCCCGACAGCAGCGGCAGGCCAGCCGAGCCCATCACGACGATGAGGTACAGGCCGGCGAACACTGGCATCTGCTTCCAGATGCCGCCGTACTCACTGAGCCGGCGGGTGTGGCGCCGCTCGTACAGCACGCCGATGCCGAGGAACAGGCCGCCGGTGGTGAGGCCGTGCGACAGCATCGCGTACATCGAGCCGCCGATGCCGGCCGAGTTCATCGCGAACACGCCGAGCGCGCAGAACCCGAGGTGCGAAACCGAGGAGTACGCGACCAGCTTATTCACGTCGTCTTGCACGAACGCGACGATCGCGCCGTACACGATGCCGATGACCGCGAGTGCAAGGATCAGCGAACGCATTCCCGGATGCATTGCGGCCTCAGGGAACAGCGGCAGCGCGAAGCGCACGAAGCCGAACGTGCCCATCTTGAGCATGATCGCGGCCAGAATCACTGAGCCAGCCGTCGGCGCCTCGACGTGTGCATCGGGCAACCAAGTATGGAACGGGAACATCGGCACCTTCACCGCGAACGCGATGGCGAATGCCGAGAAGAGCCAGATCGATCCGCTGAACGCGCCCGTACGCGAGAGTTCGAGGATGGCGTCGTAGCTGAAGTTCGGCACGCCGCCCTTCTGCGTGGCGAGCCCGAGCCAGATGACGGCCACGAGCATCAGGAGCGAGCCAATCATCGTGTAGAGGAAGAACTTGAGGCTGGCGTAGAGGCGGCGTTGCCCGCCCCAGATCCCAATGATCAGATACATCGGCACGAGCATCACTTCCCACATCACGTAAAAGAGCACGAGGTCGAGCGCCATGAAGACGCCGAGCATGCCGGTCGTGAGGATCAACAACAGCCCGTAATAGCTTGCGGTCTTCTCACGGACCGATGTCCAGCCGCCGAGCACCGCGAGCGGCATCAAGAGCGTCGTGAGGAGCACGAGCATGAGGGCGATGCCGTCGAGTCCGACGTGGAAGGTCACGCCCCACGCGGGAATCCAGGGAAGCTTGACAGCAGCCTGCCAGTCCGGACTCGCGGTGTCGACCGACCACCAGAGTCCGAGCGAAAGCGCGGCCTCGGCGATGAAAATCCAGAACGCGAGCCGGCGATCCGCAGCCATCTTCTCGTCCGCCGAAGCCGTAGAGCCAGCGCGCGCAAAGAGCGCCACCGAGCCCAACAGCGGCAGAGCGAGCAGGACCGGGAGGATCCAGCCGTTGTAGCCGATCGATTCGAGGAACGCGGTCACGGTCAGATCAGAGGAAAGAGAAAGCGCTGAGCACCATCACCGCCCCGAGCACGAGCACCCAGGCGTAGGTGCCGACGCGACCAGACTGCAGCTGCGAACCCATCCAGCCGAAGCCGCGCACGACGAGCGCACTGCCGTTCACAAAGAGGCCATCGATGATGCCCGTGTCTACGCCCTTCCAGAGGACGATGCGCGAGATCCCCAGCGTTGGCTTCACGACGGCCTTGGCGTAGGCCTCGTCCACATACCACTTGTCGAGCAGCACCTTCGCGAATCCCTGCTCCGCCGCTGCATCCTTGGCGGGTACGAGTACCTCTGGCTTGAGCTTGGCGAAGGCGAAGGCGATACCGGCCACCGCAATCGCCACCGCCACCGCGATCAGGACATACTCCGTGGCGTGCGAGAGATGGGCCGCCTCGCCATGCGTCACAATCAATGCACCGCGTCCCACCACGGGCTCGAGCCAGTGATGCAGCACCTCGACCGGACCAATCGCACCACCCGTAATGGCGGGGAGATTGACCCAACCGCCCACGAGCGAGAGCACGCCCAGCACCACCAGAGGCCCCGTCATGACCCACGGCGCCTCCTGCAAATGCACGCGCTCGGCTACGCCAGTTCGGTTGGGACCATGGAAAGTGTAGAGCATCATCCGCGTCATATAGATCGCGGTCATCAGCGCGGCCGCGAGTCCGAGGCCGTACACGAGGTAGAGGATCGCGCTCCCCGGAATGCCGAGCAGACTGGCCTCCGCGAGCGTGGATCCATGTGCGCGGGCGAAGACTGAGGCGAGAATCTCATCCTTAGAGAAGAAGCCGGAGAAGATTGGGATGCCGGCAATCGCGAGCGTCGCAATCCACATCAGTCCGAAGGTGAGCGGCATGTGATGGCGTAGCCCGCCCATGTTCCGCATATCCTGCGCGTCCTCATGATTGTGCGTCGCGTGATACGCCTGATGCATCGCGTAAATCACCGAACCAGACCCGAGGAACAGGAGCGCCTTGAAGAAGGCGTGCGTCATCAGATGGAACACGCCAGCCGTGTACGCGCCGACTCCGACGCCCACGAACATGTAGCCGAGCTGCGAGACGGTCGAATACGCGAGCACCTTCTTGATATCCCACTGCTTGAGGCCAATCGTCGCCGCGAATACCGCCGTGAGGGCACCAATCAACGCGACCGTGAGCTGCGCGGTCGGCGCCATCGCGAAGAGCGTCGCACTGCGAGCGACGAGGTACACACCCGCCGTGACCATCGTGGCGGCGTGGATGAGGGCCGAGACAGGAGTCGGACCGGCCATCGCGTCTGGGAGCCAGACGTACAACGGAATCTGCGCTGACTTGCCTGCCGCGCCGAGGAACAGGAAGAGCGCAATCGCCGTCGGCACCAGATGACCCACGGTGAGTTGCGCCGCCGCGCCCTCAACGCCGCCATACGTGAGCGTACCGAAGTTGGCGAACATCAGGAACATCGCGACCAAGAAGCCGAAGTCGCCAATACGATTCACGATGAACGCCTTTTTGCCAGCGTCGGCATTGGCCTTCTCGGAGTACCAGAACCCGATCAACAGGTACGAGCAGAGACCCACGCCTTCCCAGCCCACAAACATCAGGGGGTACGACGCGCCGAGCACGAGCATCAGCATGAAGAAGATGAACAGATTCAGGTACGCGAAATAGCGCGGATACCCGGGATCATCCTGCATGTAGCCGACTGAGAAGATGTGGATCAGCGAGCCGATGCCCGTGATGATCAACGTCATCACCATCGATAGCTGATCCAACTGCAGCGCCACGTCTACCGACAGCTTCCCCGTCGGCATCCACTCGAAGAGCGTGAGGACGTACGCCTCTTCCATGTGCGCGGCGCGCATCGCGAAAAAGATCGCGACGGCGAGCCCGAACGAGAGCAGGAGCACCGCTGGCCCAATCAGCGAGACGAGAGCCGCCGCGGGATGCCGCGCAACATGATGATCGGCGTGATGATCGGCGTGATGATCGGCGTGACCGTGAGCAGCACCGTGCGCCTCGTGGCCGGCGTCATCATGGCCGTGCGAGGCAGCGCTCGGATCCTTGGGGCCAATCACCGCCGCCGCGCGCAACGACAAGAACCCGTTGATCAGGAACCCGAGCAGCGGCAGGACCGGCAGCAACCACGCGAAGCGGGCGACCGTATCCGCCAAGGGATGACCCGTCACGGGCATATCTGTCTGGGGGGAGTTCATCATCAACCCTTCAGCAAGTTGATGTCCTCAAGATTCACCGACTGCCGGTGACGGAAGATCGCGATGATGATCGCGAGGCCGACCGCCGCTTCTGCCGCGGCAACCGTCATCACGAAGATCACGAACACCTGACCGGCCGCGCCGTACAGCGTGCTGAGCGCGACGAACGAGAGATTGACGGCATTGAGCATGAGCTCAACGCACATGAATAAAATGATGGCGTTGCGACGTGTGAGCACGCCGATCACACCGATCGTGAAGAGCGCCGCCGAGAGGGCGAGGGATTCCGCGAGCATGGGTCAGCTCCTCTTGCGGCCGATGACGACCGCGCCGACAATCGCGGCCAACAACAGCATCGAGGTGAGCTCGAACGCAAGCAGGTATTCGTTGAAGAGCGGTGCCGCGAGCGGACCAATCACGCCACCTACTCCAACGGCAGAAACCTCGCCCGGCGGGATCGGCAGGGTGAGCTGCGCCGGGAACCTCGCCCGCGCGAGCACCATCACTTCAGCGAGCATCGCGATGCCGACGAAGCCCGCAGCCAGTCGACCGGCGTTGCCGCGGATATCGCTCACATCACTTGGCCGCCCAAGGTTCAGCAGCATCACCACGAACAAGAAGACCACCATGATCGCGCCAGCGTACACCAGCACCTGGATCGCGCCGATGAACTGCGCGTCGAGAAGGATGTAGAGCGCGGCGAGGCAGAACATCACGTTGACCAACCAAAGCGCTGCGGCCACTGGCGACTTCCGCGTCACGAACACAATCGCGGACACGAGCGCGAGCAGCCCGAACAGATAAAAATTGAAGCCGTAGAAGAGCGAGAAGAACTCGTTACCCATCCGTCACTCCCCCCGTGGGTCAGCAGGGTCCCACAACGTGCTCACGGGATGCGTCTGGGCTGTGAGTCGCTCAAGATCATAGACGAACTTCGAGCGGCTGAACTCGGCGTTCTCATAGTGCCGTCCGAGGTGGATCGCCTCTTCTGGGCAGACTTCCTGGCAGTAGCCGCAGAAGATGCAGCGGAACTCATCAATCTCGAAAACGAGGGGGTAGCGGTTCCCTGCCTCGTCCTCGCCCGGCACGAGTTTAATGCAGTTGGCTGGGCACACCGTTGGGCAGAGGCCGCAGGCAACGCACTTGGAGTCGCCGTCCTCTGTGGTCAGCATGCGATGCGTGCCGCGCCAGCGCGGCGAGATATCCCACTTTTCGTCGGGATACTGGAGCGTGACCTTGTGCGGCGACACCATGTGCTTGAGTGTCAGGGCGAGCCCGCTCAGCGTGGCGCGCACATAACTCACCTCGCTAATCGGCCGCTCCATGACCTTCACGTTAATTGTCACTTAGCGGATCTCCTTAGGATTCAGCGTCGCTCGGTTCTGTGCCTGCGCGCGCAAGTGCGCCAGTCGGGCGCGGTCGAGTCGGGAGGCGGCCGGACTCACGATGCGCCCGCGATCGAGGATAAAAAACAGGATCACGAAGAGCACGACGTTGAGCCCGAACATCGCCAGCCCAAACATCCGGCCTCGGGCGAGGCCCGCCATGTCGAGCGCGAGGATCGACGAGGCCACAATCACCACGTAGGCCAGCGCGGTCGGCAGCATGATTTTCCAACCCAGCGACATCAGTTGGTCGTAGCGGAACCGCGGCAATGTCCAACGTACCCAGATATAGAAGAAGACGAAGAAGATCACCTTGGCTACGAACATCGCGAAGGTCGCGACGAACTTGCCCAGTGTGACGGCGCCGAAGTTATCCCAGTGCGTGAACGGAATGTCCCAGCCACCAAGGAAGAGCGTCACAAACATGCCGCTCGCCGTGATCATGTTCGCGTACTCAGAGATTGGAAACATCGAGAACTTCATCGCACTGTATTCGCTGTGATAGCCGGCGATGAGCTCCGATTCCGCTTCTGGGAGGTCGAACGGTACGCGATTCGTCTCGGCGAACGCCGCGACAAGAAAGATGAACGCGGCGACAGAGAGCACGCCGGCGTTCCATCCGAGATAGACCTGCTGGTCGATGATCCGGGTGAGCGAGACGTTGCCCGCGACGAGCAACACGCACACTGTCGCCATCCCCATTGAGATCTCGTAACTCACCATCTGCGCTGAGGACCGCAGCCCACCGAGGAGCGCGTACTTGTTGTTTGAGGCCCAACCGGCGAGCACGATGCCGTAGACACCAAGCGACGTAATCGCGAGCGTGAAGAGAAAACCAATCGGCATATCCGCGACGACCATATCCACGCGACCCCACGGCGTCGGCAGCGGCGCGGCGAACGGAATTACCGCCCACGCCATCAGTGCAGGGATGAACGCGAGCGCTGGGGCGATAACGAACAGCGGCTTGTTGACGCCGCCCGGCATCGACTCTTCCTTCGTGAAGTTCTTCACGCCATCGGCTAACACTTGGAAGATGCCCCACGGCCCCACACGATTCGGTCCGTGACGGTCCTGAATCCACGCCGAAATCTTGCGCTCAGCGAACGTCGTATAGGCGACGCTCACCATGTACAGGCTGAACATCGCGATCATCTTCACAATGGTCGCGAGCAGGAACGGTAAGAACGCCATCTCGAGCTGCGATTGATCGAGCATCACGCCGCCCCCGTCGAGGACGTCGCGCCAACGACTCGCGCACCGGCGACCGGCGCACCGTACAGACCAAGCGTCTCGTAGCTGAGCCCAGCGAACGCTGGCTCCGCTGCCGCCAGTGCACCGAACACGGCGCCTGGCAAGAAGTACTCGGCGTTGATCCCAAGTGCGCCGTTGAGGTCGGCGAGCGCGAACCAGCTCGGACGTGCGAGCCCCGGCGCGGCTTTCGCCTGCAGGAAGCGCTGCACCCGCCCACGAAGGTTCGTGAACGTCCCCTCTTCTTCAGCGACGTTCGCGATTGGCAAGACGACCGTTGGCAATGGAATCGTGAGCGGAAGTACCGTGCCGATGACGATAATGGCGCTCGCCCGCTTCGCGGCGCTCGAGTCCATCCCGTCGAGTTCGTCGTCGGCGAGGATCAGGACATCGCCATCGCGGAGGCCGCTGAGCACGTTGGCGTCACGGCGCGTGTAGCCGAGGAGCTCGGCGCCCTGCACGTTCGGCGCGCGATCGGCGCGAAGTGAGAGATCGGCGACTCCGGGAAGCGGTGCCTCAGCACCAGTCTCGCAACGAAAGACACCCTCACCACCCGACTTCGTGATGACCTGCTTGAGCAGGAAGAGGGCTTCGTTGGACAGACTCGGCGACGCGACGACGTACGCGCGCTTTCCGCCGAGGACCCTGACGGCCTCACCGTACGCGATATCCCAATCGACGAACGAAAGCACGTCGTGCATCTTGATTTGTGGCGTTTCCATCCGATCAGGCCGATTCATCCAGCGATAGTCGAGGCGGCCCTCATCGCAGAGGAAGAAGTGGTTGACCGCATCGTTGGAACGCGGCTTCTGGCGCATGACGATGTTGTCGCGCGTCTCGAGAATCGTGTTGCAGCCCTGCGAACAACCAGTGCACACCGACGCGGTACGGTCGAGTTCCCACGCGCGCGCCTTATTCAGGAAGTCCTTGGATACGAGCGCGCCGACTGGGCAGAGGTCAATCACATTCGCCGCCCACGGGCCGGTGAGGTCAGCGTCGGTGGACTTCCCGATGACGGCACGGTCTCCGCGATCGGCAACGGTGAGAACATCCTGGTGGTGCACGTCGTCCATGAAGCGCACGCAACGCGTGCAGAGGATGCAACGATTCGTGACGTAGAGAACATCCCCGCCGAAATCTTCGACCGGGTTGAAGCGCTTCGGCTCGTGATAGCGCGAGTCGGCGCGTCCTTCCTGGAAGGTGTAGTCCTGCAGCTCGCACTCGCCGGCCTGATCGCAGATTGGGCAATCGAGCGGATGATTGATGAGGAGCAACTCGAGCACGCCCTTGCGGGCCTCGAGGGCCTTCGGCGAGTACACGTGCACCACCTGGCCGTCCGCGGCCGCGGTGGCGCAACTCGCGGCGAGCTTCGGCATCTTCTCGACTTCCACGAGGCACATGCGGCACACTCCAGCCACCGGAAGTCCCGGGTGGTAGCAGTAGTGCGGCACAAGCACGCCCGCGGCCTTCGCGGCCTCAAGAATGCTCGTTCCCTCGGGGACGCTCACCGGCCGCCCTTCGATCGTGAGATTCACGTTCTTCACGCCTGCTTCCTCCAGCCTTCAGCGATGTACATTAGACGCCCACCGCAACGGTGGACGACCGCTTGCCCTTGATCAGCGCCTCGAACTCACCGCGGAACTTCGTGATGCCGCTCGTCACCGGCGCGGCGCACGAATCGCTGAGCACGCAGATAGTCTTTCCGGTCATGTTCTCCGCGAGATCGAAGATCGTATCGAGGTCCTCGTAGGTGCCCTGCCCCGCAACGATGCGCTCGAGAATCTTGGTCATCCACGCGGTGCCTTCACGGCACTGGGTGCACTGCGCGCAGCTTTCGTGGGCGTAGAAGCGGGCGAGGCGCGCGAGTTGGCGCGGCATCGACTGCGCGTCATCGAAGATGATTACGCCGCCGGACCCGAGCATCGTGCCGACTTCCAGGAAGCCTTCGTAGTCCATCTTGACAGACTCCGCTTCCTCAATCGTGATCACGGGGACGGACGAGCCTCCCGGGATCAGCGCCTTGAACTTCCGACCTGGCGGAGGACCACCACAGAGATCGTACAGGAACTCTTTGAAGGAGAATCCCATCACGACTTCATAGTTGCCGGGGCGTGCCACGTTGCCGCACACCGAGAAGAGCTTGGAGCCCGTGCTCTTCGGCGATGACAAACACATCGCCTTGTACCACTCCGCGCCATTGTTCAGAATGTGCGGGACGGCGGCGAGCGTCTCGACGTTGTTAATCGTGGTCGGCATCCCAAAAAGCCCGCTCACTGCGGGGAACGGCGGCTTGATGCGCGGATTGCCGCGCTTGCCCTCGAGCGAATTCATCATTGCGGTCTCTTCACCGCAGATGTAGGCGCCCGCCCCTCGATGCACCCAGACGTCGAGGCGCTTGCCGGAACCCATCGCGTTGTTGCCGATGATTCCAGCGGCACGCGCCTCCGCGAGCGCGTCCTCGAGCCGCTTGATAGGCTCCGTGAACTCCCCGCGCACGTAGATGTAGGCGACTTCAGCGCCGATGGCGTACGCACCCACGGCGCATCCCTCGATCAGAGCGTGCGGAGTCCAACGCATGATCTCGCGATCCTTAAACGTGCCGGGCTCGGACTCGTCGGCATTGCAACAGAGATAGTGCGGCTTGCCGTCGCCGAGCTTCATAAACGACCATTTGAGACCCGTCGGGAAGCCAGCACCACCACGACCCCGAAGGCCGGACGCCTTTACAACGTCAACAATCGCCGTCGGCTCCATCGAGAGGGCCAGTTGCAGCGCCTTGTAACCGCCGCGCGCCTTCCAGCCACTGAGCGTGCGCGCCTCAGGGTCGCCGAAATGTTTGGAGAGGACCGGCGTCTCTCTCGGGTGGGACTTGTGGGGATAGCCCATGATGTGCCTAGGGGATTTGTTACTTCAGATTGGCAAGAATCTCCGGCACCTTCGCCGGTGTCACCGATTCCACATACTCATCGTTGATCTGCACCGGCGTCGCGAAGCCGCACGCACCGAGGCACTCGACCTCGATCACCGTGTACTTGCCATCTGCTGACGTCAGACCGAGTTCCTTGCAGCCCGTATGCTCGAGAAAGGCTTTCACCACATCGTCAGCGCCGGCGCAAAGGCAGGGTGACGTCGTGCACACTTGAATGAAGTGCTCGCCCACCGGATGCTGGTGGTACATCGTGTAGAACGTGACGACGCCCTTGACGTAGGCCGCGGTGCAGCCGAGCAGCGCGCCCACCTCGATCATCGCGTCCTC
>JAYTDH010000269.1:0-9946 GCA_043736095.1 Gemmatimonas sp. | reverse complement strand
GCGTGGTGGTGGAAGCCGGTCGGGCTCGGGGTGGAGTCGCCGCTACTCGCGGGGTATCGCAGATGGATCAACAACGTGCTGGAGCCCACGCTGCAGCTGCCCGGCGTGACGATTGTCGGACTCAACTCCTGCCATGGTGTGCGTACCTACACGCTGACCGCCCGAGCCCGCGATTTGAGCGTAGTGGGGGCGATCCGCCCTGCGCAGTGGGCATCGGCCAAGACCGCGTTTGATGCAGCGCCGGCTGGCGACGTCAAAGTGCTCGTCTTTCATCACAATCTCCTGCGCGGCGATCTCTCGCGGCGCTGGGGTTTGGTGAATCGCGCGGATGGCATCGGCGAAGCGCTGGCGACGGGCGCGGACCTCGTGCTCAACGGCCACGACCATCAGACACGGATCGAGGATATCACGCTCGGCGCGCGACGCATGGTCGTGTCGCACAGCACCTCGTTCTGCGAACGCACGCGCGGCGGGTTACCTGCGGCCTTTCAGGAGATTGAGATCACACGCGAGCATCTCACGGTCCGCGCCTGTGTCTGGAGCGCGGACTCACGTGACTTCACACCGCGGAACGATCGAGTCTTTCCAAGATGAAGCGCGGTGCGTCTGGAGATGCGTCGCAACTTGGCCTGCTGTTCGATGCCGCATCGCATTTCGTGCTGGAGATGTTCGGCGAGTCTCCGCGTGACGCGATGACTGTCGACTCGGCGACACCTGCCGCTGTCGCGGAGCATCATCCTGGCCCGTCTGCGGCGGATGGTGAGGACGAACAAGCCGAAGAAGACGCCGAGGATGTCGCGCGCGCGGCCGAGCTGTTGTTTGGCGCGCTGAAGCGGATAGGACTGCAGCATGTGAAAGCGCTCGTGCTGACGCGCAATCGTAGCGTGGTGGTGAGTCTTAAGGGATTCGAGCTCCGAGTGCACGAAGGCTTTTGCACGGCGCCCCCGGAGATTCTCGCGCAGATCGTACGATTCGTGATGGCCCGTCGATCGTGGGAGCGTCAAGCGGCGCGGCAGGCGATTCTCGCATATCCGTTGCCGCGGCATACGAAGCCGCCACGCGCGCCAGAGCGCACGCATCCTGAGGATGAATCGCTGGCGGAGCGCTTGGCCGAGTGGCACACGCGATTGAATGGCGAGCGCTTTGGTGCGGGGCTCCAGCCGATCCCCATTCGCGTGTCGCGCCGGATGCTGCGTCGGCTGGGGCACTATGCGCCGGGTGTGGAAGGCGGCGGCCCAGAGATTGCGATTTCGGCGCGTCACGTGCGGCGCGACGGGTTTGCGAGCGCGGTGGAGACGCTGCTGCACGAGATGGTGCATCAATGGCAGCACGAGAGTGGGCAGCCGATCGATCACCGGGCTGAGTTCCGGCGGAAGTGTCGCGAGGTTGGGGCGGTGCCGCGGGCGAAGCGGTCGGCGTAGCGCACACGATGCAACGCACTGTGCAACGCATGACGCGGCACCCCGTACGGCCATTATTGCCACGCAGCGCGGCGTTCTTTGCTTGGATTGTCGTCGCGCTGCTGTGTCCACGTGCACTCGCCGCGCAGCGCGTCGTCGGCGAGGTCGTCCGCGCGGATTCCGTGACACCTGCCGTGCGCGTGCTGATCGAGTGGCGCGTGGGCGGGGGCTCCATTCAGCGCACGAGCACCGATGATGCGGGCCGTTTCATCATCGTCCCGAGCGGCACTGGCCTGATTGCGATGCGCGTGCTGCGCCCCGGATTCCGGCCACAAGTGATTCCGGCGCGACTGCGCTACGCCGACCAGGTCGAGTCCGTCCGCATCGTCCTGCGCGATGAGATGGTCCGGCTCGCGCCGGTCGTGGTGCGCGAGGATCGCGTCTGCGGCGAACGTGGGGAGGCGATCGCGTGGCAACTCTGGGAGCAGGCGCGGGTCATGCTGCAGTCCGTGGCCGAAGCGGCGCGTGACACCACGCTCGCAGTGACGGCAGTGGAGTACGAGTCCGAGTTCTCGCTCGCCGACTCCGTGCGCATCCGCCAGTCTACGATTCGTCGCGTGGGGCTGGAGCGCGCGCAATCACGGGCGCACTACGACTCGCTCTTCCGATATGGGTACATCAGGCGGGTCGCGGATACGTCATCGTACTTCTCCCCGACACTCGCTGTAATCACCGACGATCGATTCGCGGTGCGCTACTGTTTCTCGCGAGTCGCGGACGAGGAGGCGCATCCCGATTGGATTGGCGTCACCTTCGAGCCTGCGGTGCGTCCGGGGCCCGGAATCTCGGACGTGGTGGGCACCTTCTGGCTGGATCGCGAACGACTACTACTCCGAGAAGTCACCTACCGGTATGTGAACGCGCCTCTGCATCATCGGATCGAGGGCATCGGCGGCGACCTGCGCTTCACCGAACTCTCCTCGGGGCACTGGATCCTCTCCGATTGGGAGGTGCGGATGCCGACGCTGAACGCCATCACGACGGGCGATCGTGCGCCGGCGGGAAAGTGGGCGAAGCGTCGAATCGTGTATCGGGTGGAGCGGCGTGGAGCCGTCCTCTATGCGGACGACGAAGGCGCGCGACTCGGCGCACGCGCGTTCGACGGCATTCGGCGCTAGTCCCTCCTTACGGCGTCCCCAACCCATGTGGCCGCCCCTGCTCGCTCCACCGCGCGCCGATGCTGATCACGCGCCCTTCCAACTGTCCCCACGGCGCCGTCGTCCACCGCCCATCGGTGCTCCGCGCCGCGAGCAACAGCGGCGCCTCTCGCGTCTGTCGCACGTCGGTGAGATTCTCGAGGCTCATGAACACGCGAATCGCCCCCATCTGTTGCGCGACCAGGAGTCCGACCACCGTGTACGGCGACGAACGGGGAGTGAAGGGATCGCCGCTCGTCCGCTGGGTGCCTGAGTAGAACCCTTCGAGCGCGATCCAGGTACCGGTCCCCTCACTCTCATACGTGAGGTCGAGCCCGCCGGTGTGCCGCGGATTGTATGGCGCCTCGCCGCGCGTCGAACTCCCGAATTCAGGTTCACTGGCATCGGTGTACGAGTACAACGCCGTCGCGTAGAAGTCATCCAGCTTATACGACGCGAACGACTCGACGCCGCGACTCCGAACGGGCGCAATGGCGTTGGCGAGCGCGAGGGATGCCCCCTGCGTCTGGCTCTGCACCGCCGCATCCACGCGCGTGGCGAAGAGCGTCAGATTTACTTCGAGTGGACCCGTGGTGCCCGTGAGATCCACGCTCGCGTACTGCGCGCGCTCAGGACCGAGCGCGTCAAAGCCGATCACGCGTCTAACACCGATGGGATGTGTCTCCTCCACGTAGGGCGTGGGCGCGCTCTGCCCCGATGCCCAGGAGGCGCGCGCGGTGAGTCCGGGCCGGAGTGTCACGAGCGCCGAAAGCCGCGGACCGACGAGCGCACCAAAGCGCGAATGCTGATCCACGCGTCCGCTCCCTGTCACCCCGATGCGCGACGAGAGCTGCCACACATCCTGCACGAAGAGTGACGCGGTGGTCCACGAGTAGTTGAGCGCGGAAGCTTCACGCACGGTATTGCGATCTGACTGCGCGGCGACGCCCGCGAGCAACTGATGCGCGCCGAATGCCCGCTGCGACGACACCTCCGCGAACGCCGTGCCGCGAACCGTGCGCTCGGGGTCTGCGCCATAGCGCTTCTCTTGGCGCTCCGAGGCTGCGCTCGCGCGCACCTGCACGAGCGTGTTGCCGATGAGCCGATGCCCAATCAGCCCGATGTCGCCCTTCGCGGTCTTGAATCGCTCGGCGTACGAGGTCGCATCAGGAGCGAGTGTGCCGGGAAGAAATCCGCCATCGCGTGTCTCGGAGGTCGCCCCTGCAGTGAGCAGGAATCCACTGCCGTTCGCGCCATCGTAGAAGAGGCGTGGGCGTGCCTCCACGCGCGAGAAGCCAGGCATGTCCGCCCAGTTGTCGCGGTTGAGGTCTTGCCGCGATTGCTCATGTCCACCGACCAGAGCCGTCACGCCCCAAGTCGGCGAGAGCCGTTCGGAATACCACCCATACCCGTTGGTGCCACCGCTCCCGGAGCGTTGCAGCACGACATCGCGCTCGTGCGCGGGACGCTTCGAGACAAGGTTGATCATTCCGCCGAGCGCCGCGGGCCCATAGAGCGCGGTCGCGGGGCCCTTCACGACTTCCACTTGGCGCAAATCCGCCGGCGGGAGCTGCAGAAGATCGAGCCCGCTCCCGGTCGCGCCGCTCAGCGGGAGTCCATCGGTGAGCAAGAGGGTGTACCGAGGCCGCAGCCCCTGGAGTCGCACTCCGGCGGCGCCGCTCGCGGCCGAGGTGCGCTGCACGCGTACGCCTCCCATCTCGGCGAGGAATCCAGTCGCATCCGCCGGGCGCATCTCCAGCTTCTCGGCGACATCCTCGCCGGCGAGTGCCTCCACGCGTAGTGGTGACTCCTCGATCCGCGCGGCGCCGCGCGCACTGGAGATCAGCACGCTCGTCATGCGTTCGGCAACATCGGTCAGCGCGAAGGTCACCAGCGTGTCTTCACCTGCGCGCAGGGTAATCGCGAGGGAGTCGGGAGCGTAGCCGAGTCGCGTGACGTGGACGACAATCGCGCCCGGTGCGAGTTGCAGCCGCGTGAGGCCGACGGCGTTCGTGACCGCCATTGTCTGTCCGACGCGGACCCGCGCGTCGGCAAGCGGGGCCCCGTCGGACTCGACGCGGACGGCGAGTCCAGCGGAGGTTGACGCTCTTCCCTGTGCCGCCGCGCGCGCAGGCAAGAGCATCACGAGCAGCGTCAGCAGTGCTGGCGTGACAACGTTGATCGCGCCTCCGAATGCTGTCGAGCAACGGCGAACGCCGCGCTCCACCGCGCGTTGCAGATCGCTCACCGCGGGCGCCGCGGTGCCGGTGTTGCGGCAGGTGCCGCGGGGGCCGGATCCTCCTCGTCTTCCGTCCCGACGACGGCACCGGTCATCGCATCGACGTTGATCTCACGGATGCCGCGGCGCCCCGGCACCTTGATGTCAAAGGTGTAGATCAGCTTGCCATCCTCTTGCTCGATTTCCGCCTTCTGGATGCGACCGCCCGGCACGCGGGCGAGGGCGATTGTCATCGCCGAGTCCGGCGTCACTTTGGCGCGACGGAGCATGCCCGGACGTTCCTCCGCGACCACCGGTCGCGCGGGCGGCGTGGCCGGTCGCGCAGACTGTTGGGTGGGGCGGGGCGTCGCTGTCGGTGTCGGCGTTTGCGCACCGAGCGTTACGGCCGAGAGGCAGAGCGCGAGCGTGCTACCCATGACGAAAGAGGCGGAAGAGCGCATGGAGTCTGTCCAGAGTTGGAGGGCCGGCCGGCAGGAGACCGGACGGAGGGGCATCTGGACGCTACCCTATCCGTTCCCAAGGGGCCACTCGCGCGCAATCCGCCGGGCGGCGGTGCGCACAGACGTTAGATTCGAGAGTCCCTTTTCCCCTCCGGTATGTCCACCGACCTCGATACCCAGCTCCATCTCGCCTCCCCGCAGCTCAAGCCGCGCGAAGGCGACCTTTTCAATATTGACGCCGCGCTCACGGAAGAAGAGCGCGCCGTGCGCGACTCCGTGCGGGCCTTCGTAGATGAGAAGGTCCTGCCGATCATCGGCCAGTGCTACGTAGATGGCCGCTTCCCCAAAGAGCTGATCGCTGAGATGGGCGAGAACGGCTACTTCGGCGCCAATCTGCCCGAAGAGTACGGTTGCGCCGGGCTCAACAACGTGATGTACGGCATCATCATGCAGGAGCTTGAGCGCGGCGATTCGGGCATTCGCTCGTTTGCGTCGGTGCAGGGCGCGCTGGTGATGTATCCGATCTACGCGTTTGGCTCTGAGGAGCAGAAGAAGTACTGGCTGCCGCAGATGGCCAAGGGCACGAAGATTGGTTGCTTCGGTCTCACTGAGCCCGATTACGGCAGCAATCCCGCCGGCATGATCACGCGTGCTCGCAAGCAGGCAGACGGCAGCTGGATCCTGAATGGTGGCAAGATGTGGATCACCAACGGGTCGCAGGCGCACGTGGCCGTGGTGTGGGCCAAGACTGAAGACAACGATGAGGCGGGCACTTCGATTCGTGGCTTCCTCGTGCCCACCGACGCGAAGGGCTTCACGTCAAAGGAAGTGAAGGGCAAGCTCTCGCTACGTGCGTCGGACACCAGCGAGCTGGTATTTGACGGCGTGCATCTGCCCGCCGATGCAGTTCTGCCGAAGAGCGGCGGACTCAAGAGCCCGCTGATGTGCCTCACGCAGGCGCGCTACGGCATCTCCTGGGGCGCGCTCGGCGCCGCCATGGCCTGCTTTGAAGAGGCGGTGAGCTACTCGAAAGAGCGCGTGATGTTCGGACGCCCGATTGGTGGCTTCCAGATCCAGCAGCTGCGGCTCGCCGACATGCTCACCGAGCTCACCAAGGGGCAGCTCGTTTCGCTGCACCTCGGACGGATGAAGGACGCGGGCACCTTCACGCCGCAGCAGGTTTCGCTCGCCAAGCGCAACAACGTGAACATCGCGACGGATATTGCGCGCGAGGCACGCCGACTCCTTGGCGGGAACGGGATTCTTGCGGAGTACGCGAGCATGCGGCACATGGCCAACCTCGAGAGCGTGTACACGTACGAGGGGACGCACGACATCCACTCGTTGATTATCGGGCAGGCGGTGACGGGGTTGAACGCGTTCGGGGGGTGAACTTGTTCGGGGCTTGCGGATTGTTCGGTGTGCATTAGTGTATCGGTACACCAATACACAGGAGTTCGCGATGCGCGCTGCAGTCGGCCGACTAATCGGAATCATCCTCGTCGCCGGATGTGTGAGCCAGGGGGAGCAATCCCTTGCCGTACCAGCGTGGGAGGTGTCGGCTCGCCCGACCATCTCCGTCGGCGACCGCGACGAGAGTGACAGCGCTGTGTTCGCGCTCGTCACCGATGCGCGCCTTACCGAGTCCGGCTCGCTGATTGTCGCCGATGGGCGTGCGTCGGTCGTGATTGTCTTCGACAACACGGGGACCGAGCGCGTACGGCTCGGGCGCAAAGGGCGAGGACCGGGCGAGTTCACCGGGGCGATGACGCTCGCGGGATTGTCCGCCGACTCGCTCGTGGTTTGGGATCCTGGGCAGAGCCGCTGGACGCTGATGGCGGGAGCTGCACCCACGCTGTATCCGACAGCGCGCGTTGTCGGCCCCGCGGCGTGGATGCACGCTGGCGTGCTCGTCCGTGGCGAGCAGGCACGCGTTCCCGCGTGGGTTCCTCCGACCTTGCAGGCGCTCTCCGACTCCCTACCTGAGCTTCGATTCGGCTTTCTGGATGAGACGGCGTTGCTCTGGGTGAATACCGACGCGACCGGGCGCGAGTGGCGGGCCTACTCCGAGCAATCGGCCGTGGGACGAATCGTGCTCCCACTGTCGATGCGTCCGACGCAGTTCCGATCCGACGCTGTGGTCGGAGTGCAGAGCGATTCGCTGGGTCTCGAGCGCGTGGTAGTCCACACACTCACGCGTCCTTCAGGGATCACACCGGATCATCGTCCCGCAACACCCCCTGCGCCGGACTCCACCGCGCGCGCAAATCTGATGGCGGCGATGCGCACTTCGGTCATGGCGCAGGAGATGCACTACGCCCAGGCGGGGTCGTACACCATGCGTAGCGATTCACTCAGCGTGGCGATGCCGGAGGGCGCGCGATTCCGCGTGCTCGACGCCAATGATCGCGGATGGCGCGGCGTCGGATGGTTCACCGCGACCGGCTTCTCGTGCGGCATGATCGTTGGCGGTGTTCCGCCGCGTGGTTGGAGCGAGGGCGAGGTGCGCTGCGCGTGGTAGTGCGCGGCTAGTGCCGAATTAGCGAGGTGTTCGTGCGGCGTTCGCGGGTATCGGCCGCACCAAGGCCCGACTCAACGAGTCGAGATGCCGCATCGCCGTCGCGGAGTCCGCGCCGCTGAGGAACGCGGGCGTAAACGTCGCGGCGAGCGGCCGCATCGTCAGCGCTCGTGATCCGTCGGGCGCGAACACGAGATCGGCCATGAACCCCACGCGCGTCCACGGATCGTTCTGAAGGAAGACGGTATTGCCGAGCGAGTACATCACCGGCACCGTGCCCACGTATTCCACACCCTGCGGCACGTGCGGGTGATGTCCAATCAACGCATCCACTCCCGTGCGAGCGAGCGCCTGCGCGAACTCGCGTTCCCGCGCGAGCGGCACGCCACGATACTCCGTGCCGTGATGCAATGTGAGCAACACGATGTCCGCGCCGATCGAATCGCGCGCCTCGCGCACCGCATCGCGCAGGCGCAGCGTATCCGCCCACGCGACGCAGCAGGTCGCCGGATGCCCGTCAATTACGAGCCCGGGCGCATTGAAGATCTTCGTGAGTGAGAACACCGCGACCGTCCATCCTTTCGCGCGGAACACGGCGGGCTGCCACGCCTCGTCGAGATTGCGTCCGGTGCCTGCGTGCGCGATGCCGACCGAATCCAGCCGCGCGCTGCTCTCCACGAGCGCGGCGAGCCCGAAATCCCAGGCGTGGTTGTTCGCCGTCGCGAGAAAATCGAAGCCGGCGTCGCGGAGGAGTAGTGCGCCCTCGGCGGGCCCCGCGAACACGAAGGTCCGCTGCGGATCCGCGAACGCGCCGCGGTCGATCAACACACTCTCGAGATTCCCCATCGCCAGATCGGCCCGGCGGAGTTCATCGCGAAGGCCCGCGAAGACCTCGTCACCGCGCCCGACGAGGATGTACTGGCGTGCGGCATTACGTGCGAGGTTGATATCACCAACGTGCACGATCCGCAGGGTGTCACGTACGGCGTGCTCGCGAGTCTGCGCTCCGAGGTGCGTGATGCCGCCGAGCGTGACCGTCGCGCCGATGACCAGCGCGGTCACCATCGCGGTCATGCGATCACCGAACCGTCGCACAATCAGATCCGCGCGCGCCCGTAGCGCTCCTGCATCAACCCGCGGAGCCACATCGGCATGTGCCGCAGCGCGAAGACCACGGCCTTGTAGCGCTTCCCAGGGATCACGACCGTCGGTCCATCGCCGAACGCTGCCTCGAGCGACTCGCGCACCACACGATCGGCATCCAGCCACGCCCACGCGGGAATCCCCTTCGATTTGTCGATCTTCATCCGGTCGTGAAACTCGGTGTGCGTAAAGCCCGGGCAAAGCGCTTGCACCCGCACCCCAGTGCCGGCGAGCTCCATCGCGAGCCCCTCGCTAAACACGCGCTGATACGCCTTGGTGGCGCAGTAGTTCACGTTCCCCATCGACGCGGTGAACGAGGCCACCGACGCGACATTGATGATGATCCCATGACGCCGCTCGATCATCCCCGGGACGGCCGCCCGCGAGAGGAGCATTGTCGCCATCACGTGGACCTCAAGCATCGTCGCCTGCTCAGCCACCGGACGCGTCGCGAGCTTGCCCTTGGTGCCGAAGCCGGCGTTGTTCACCACCACGGCGAGCCGCGGCTCGCCCGCGAGATGTTCGGCGAGCGCTCGGGTCGGCTCATCGCGCGAGAGGTCGGCCTGGTACGCCGTGGCGACGATCCCGAACTGACGCTGGAGGTCGGCGGCGAGCGCATTCAGGCGGTCGAGATCGCGCGCCACGAGGAGGAGGTCATGGCCACGGGCCGCGAGCTGCGTCGCGAACTCCTTGCCGAGTCCGGAGGAGGCTCCGGTCACGCAGGCAAGCGGGCGGGGGAAGGCGGGATTGGTATTGGTCACGCCGATAATCTACAATTCTTCCACGCATGGGCATCGTCCAAGCCAGCATCCCCCTGTTCTTTCTCCTGATTGCCCTCGAACTCCTCTGGAGCCGGGCGACCGGGAATCGGGTTGTGCGCCTGAATGATTCGCTCTCGGACCTGAGTTGCGGCATCCTCAGCCAACTCGCGGGCATCTTCACGAAGCTCTTCACGATCGGGATCTTCATCTGGGTCGGCGAGCATCTCGCCCTGCAGCTATTCGTGCCAG
>JAYTDH010000268.1:0-2770 GCA_043736095.1 Gemmatimonas sp. | reverse complement strand
TGGAGCGAGCCTGTCGAGCCGCGCACGACGTTTCTGGTGGGGCGCGTGTTGCAAGACTTCCGCCGAGGACAGAGTGGGCTCGGCGCGATTGTCACCTCGACCGAGCGTGACCTCGACGATCCGCTACTCCAAGGACTCCGGCGGTCCGCGCTTGCCAGTGGCGTCAACTGGTGGCATCGCTTCGCGCAGAATCGCTGGGAGATCACCGGGTGGGTGCTCGGCACGCAGGTGCGCGGGAGCGCACAAGCCATCACGGCAACCCAACGGAATGCCGTGCACCGATATCAGCGGCTCGATGCCCCCCACTTGGAGCTCGATTCCTCGCGCACCGCGTTGCACGGCACCGCTGGGGAGTTCTTCCTACGCAAGATTGGCGGCGCGCATTGGGTCGGCCAGACCGGCGGCGGCTGGCGCACGCCGGGCGTGGACGTGAATGACGGCGGCTTCCAGACCTTTGCCGACGTGCAGTACCTCTACTCGAGGTTGTCGTACCGTGAATTCAATCCCGGGCGACACCTGCGGAACTGGAGCGTGACCAGCGACTGGATTCCCTTCGTGCGCACGTACGGCAATGAACTGACACGCGCCAGCGGGTCGTTGCTCGGCGCAGTGCAGTTTCGCAACTTCTGGAATGCCTCGTTGTTCGTGGAGCGGTGGGGGGACGCCGACTCGCCAGATGCCCTGCGAGGTGGTCCTCTGGTGCTGGTCCCCGGCTATACAATCGGGGAGCTCAAGCTCTCCACGGACCGACGGCGCGCGCGGACCGCGGAGTACTCCGCGCGCGTGGAGTACGCGGAAGAGTCGGCGCGACGCCTAGCCACGATCGCCACGACCTTCGCCGCCTTGCCCGCACCACAGTTCACAATCTCCGTGGCGCCAACCGTGAGCTGGAACCGGGATCCCGCGCAGTACATCCGCACGGTCACCACCGGCTCCACCCGCTATCTGGTGGGAGCACTCGAGCAGCAAACCGCCGCGCTCATCATCCGCACCAGCTACGCCCTCTCCGCCGACCTTGCGATCGACCTTTATCTCCAGCCCTTCTTGAGCGCCGGACGCTACGCAACGATCAAGGAGGTCACGGCGCCGCGCGCCGACGTGTTCGATGACCGCTACACCGCGTACACGGCGGGACAAATCGCACTCGATCCCGCGACCAACCAGTATCGCGTGGATGCGAACCAAGATGCGGTCGTGGATTTCTCCTTTCCGAATCCCGATTTCAGCATCCGTGAGCTGCGCAGCAACCTCGTGCTGCGTTGGGAGTTCAATCCGGGATCGACCCTGTTTGTGGTCTGGAGCGAGGCCCGCGACGACCGCAGCCTGGAGCGAGGGCTCGACCTCGGCCGGGACACGGGGCGGCTCTTCGATGCGCCAGCGCGCGACGTGTTTCTGGTGAAGGTCAGCTACTGGCTCGGTCGCTGAACGGCCCGCTCGCCGCCGGGTCCGGGGCGCGCCTGCAGTCGCTAGATTCCGGCGTGCTTCAACTTCTCCTCAACGCCCAGCTCTTCGCGCCCGACGCGCAGGGGCTCTGCCACATTCTCGTTGCAGGCGATCGCGTCGTCTGGATTGGCCGCGAGCGCCCTAATCTCGGAGCATCGCTCGAGGTGCAGATCGTCGACCTCGCTGGGCGCCGTGTGATTCCGGGACTCGTAGATCCGCACGTGCATATCACCGGTGGTGGTGGCGAAGCCGGCGCGCATACGAAGGTTCCGCCGATCGTGCTCTCTCACTTTACGCGCGGCGGCGTCACCACGGTGGTGGGCCTGCTCGGCACCGACGATGCGACACGGCATCCGCGTGAGCTCGTCACGGCGGTGCACGCGCTGCGCACCGAGGGGCTCTCGGCTTGGTGTTGGACCGCCGGCTATCACATCCCGCCCGTAACGATCACTGGCAGCGTGCGCGGCGATCTCGCGCACATCGAGTGCATCGTCGGCGTCAAGACGGCCATCAGCGACCATCGCTCGAGCCAACCCACGCGCGACGAGCTCCTGCGGCTCGCGAGCGAGGCGCACGTCGGTGGCTTGATGACGGGCAAGGCCGGACTCGTGCACCTGCACGTTGGCGATGGCGCAAAAGGACTCGAGCCGATCCGCGACGCGCTCGCGAACTCAGAGCTTCCGCCACGCGTGTTCAATCCCACCCATGTGAATCGGAAGCGTGCGTTGTTCGATGACGCGATCGCCCTCGCGCGCGAGGGATCAAACATCGACATCACGGCCTTCCCCGTTGCCGATGGCGAGGATGCATGGAGCGCCGAGGTCGCGTTGGTGAAGTACCTCGATTCGGGCGCCCCGCCGGAACGCGTCACGGTGAGTTCCGATGGCGGTGGGTGCTTGCCGACCTTCGACGCCGATGGCCGCGTGGCGACGATGGGCGTTGGTGCACCGGGAGCGCTGGCAATCACGCTCCGCGAGCTGCTGCGCAGTGGCGTGCCCCTCGCACGAACGCTCCCCGCCTTCACAAGCAACAGCGCGCGGCTTCTACGGCTCGCACGAAAGGGGCATATTGCCGTGGGATCCGACGCGGATCTCGTGGTGCTCGACTCCGACGGAGGAATCCTCGACGTGATGGCTTTGGGACAATGGCATGTGCGTGACGGCGCGACGGTGACGCGCGGAACTTTTGAATCGGGCGTCTCGTGACCCCGTCCCCGACGCCCGATGGCGCGACCCGCGGCTGGATCATCCCGATCGGCGGCGGCGAAGATAAGGAGAATAATCCGCTGATTCTCGAGCGCTTCGTGCAGCTCTGCGGTGGTCGCGAC
>JAYTDH010000267.1:0-2610 GCA_043736095.1 Gemmatimonas sp. | reverse complement strand
TCGAGCGCCTGCCCGACGTGCGCTTGGCCGGCGTGCGCGTGCAGGTCGTGCGCGGGAATCTCTAGCGCGCGCTTGTACAGCCGGCGTGTGCGGATCGCATCGAGCAGTGGGCGTTCGCCGTCGCGCTCGAGCGCGTGCAAGATGCCTTCGTCGGTGAAGCCCGCCAGTGCCGTGGTATCGAGGACGCCGTCGCTCAGCGCGTCCTCCACCAATCGCTTGTACATCGCAGTCGCGCTGCGCACCGCGTGATGCCAATAGACATTGCGATACATCTGATACTTCGCGAAGAGCAGGGACTCCAGCGCGGAGAGTCCCTTTTCGCGCAGGCCGATGCTGTGGCGGCCCGTCGCCGGATCAGTCACGAGGACCAGCGCGTGACGGAGGCGATCCACATCGATCTCACCGTACGCGACGCCGCACATCATTGCATCGCGCTTGAGGTAGTCGATCTTGTCGAGGTCGATGCTCCCAGAAATCAAACCTTGCAGCGGAGACGTGCTCTCTCCGCGCACGAGGGCGAGCACCCGCTCCGGCGCATCGGGAGCGAACTCACGGCGGAGGACCTCGCCGATTGCGCCCTCGCGTAGCAGCGGACCCGCGACCGTCTCGTGATGGGGAACCCCAATCTCCTCAAGGGCGTGCGAGAAGGGGTAGTGCCCGATGTCGTGCAAGAGCGCCGCCGCGACCACTATCTGCGGCTCCTCGGCGCTCAGATGATCTCCCGCACCGGCCTCGAGAAGCACGCGCACCGTCTGCTGCGCGAGGTGGTACGCGCCGAGGGCATGTTCGAATCGCGAATGTGTCGCGCCGGGATACACCAGGTGCGCGAGCCCCAACTGGCGGACGTAGCGCAACCGCTGGAATGCGGGCGCGTCGAGGAGGGCCAAGTAAGGGCCGTCGACGCGGATGTTGTTCCAGAGGGGGTCGCGAAGCGTAGGCATGGTCGACCGGCAGCAGTGAGCTGTGAGCAATCAGCTGGAAAATACGCGCAACGGCGAAACGCGAAATAGCAAATTCGCGCATCGCCGTTACTTACAACTTACAACCTAGGGCGTACACCTTGCGTTGTCGTTCAGCCTTTCGGCCCGGCGTCAAGAATCGCCGCCGAGACCGCCGATCCAAACTTCTGAATATTCTCCTCAAACATCCCCGCCAACTTCTTCGCCTGCGCATCATACGCCGCGCCGTCCTTCCACGTGTTGCGCGGGTTGAGCACATCGGCGGGGACGCCATCCACCGCCGTCGGCAGGTGCAGACCGAAGACGGGATCAGTCACCGTCGCGACGTGATCGAGCTTCCCTGCGAGTAGCGCCCGCACCATCGCGCGCGTGTATGGGAGCTTCATCCGCGAGCCCACGCCGTACGCTCCACCGCTCCAGCCCGTATTCACTAGCCACACCTGCGCCTTGTGCTTCTTGAGGAGCTCACCGAGCATCTCGGCGTACTTGGTCGGATGCCACACAAGAAACACGGCACCGAAGCAGGCGCTGAACGTCGCCTGTGGCTCCGTCACGCCGCGCTCAGTGCCGGCGAGCTTCGCCGTGTACCCCGAGAGGAAGTAGTACATCGCCTGCTCTGAGGTGAGCTTGGCGATTGGCGGAAGTACGCCGAACGCATCGGCCGTGAGGAACACGACGTGCTTCGGGTGATTGCCGCGGCCGCTCGGCACATGATTGCGGATGTAGTGCAGCGGATACGATGCGCGCGTGTTTTCGGTAATCGATTGATTGGCGAACTCCACCTTCTTTGTGCCGGGCTCGAGCACCACGTTCTCGAGGATGGTGCCGAACATCTGCGTCGTGGCGAAGATGTCGGGCTCCTGCTCCTTGGACAGGTTGATCACTTTCGCGTAGCAGCCCCCTTCGAAATTGAAGGTGCCCGCCTCGCTCCACCCATGTTCGTCATCGCCGATGAGCCCGCGCTCCGGGTCCGCCGAGAGCGTCGTCTTGCCGGTGCCAGAGAGGCCAAAGAAAAGCGCCGTGTCGCCGTCATGGCCGATATTGGCCGAGCAATGCATCGAAAGCACTCCCTGCTTCGGGAGCAGGTAGTTCATCACCGTGAACATCGATTTCTTGAGCTCGCCGGCGTAGCGCGTCCCGCCAATGAGAATCGTGCGCTTGGCGAGGTTGAGCACGATGAACGTGCTGGTGCGTGTGCCGTGCTTGGCGGGATCGGCCTGGAACTCCGGCGCGTGCAAGATGCTGAAGTTCGGCGCGAAGCTCGCGAGTTCGCTCACGTCGGGGCGGATGAACATGTTCCGCACGAAGTTGGCATGCCATGCGTTGGGCGTGACGTAGCGGCAGGAGAGGCGGTAGGCCGGATCGGCGCCGCAATACAGATCCTGGACGAAGAGCTCGTCGATCCCGTTGAGATACGCTTGCACATCGGCAAGAAGCGTGGCGTAGTGCGCCGCGCTCATCGGTTGGTTCACCTTACCCCAATCCACATCCGCCTCGGTTGATGACTCCCGCACGACGAACTTGTCGTTTGGTGAGCGGCCGGTGTGCGGCTTGGTGACGGCGACGAAGGGGCCCATGTGGGCGAGTTCGCCCTCATTGTGCTTAATCGCCGCTTGGACCAACTCGGGCGCTTCGAGGTTCCAGCGGAGCG
>JAYTDH010000266.1:0-6925 GCA_043736095.1 Gemmatimonas sp. | reverse complement strand
GAAGGTACGCACGCCACGGCCCGACCGCATCTCGGTGCCGCTTCGCCATCACGCGCGCCGTCTGCGCGAGGATGATCCGCGCGCGCGGGATCCAGTCCGAGCGCTCACCGTGGATCAGGTGTCGGACGTTGTCGAACGGGGTGAAGGTGTCCCCCTGCCCTCACACCCCTACCCTGCACTGTGACCGTCACGCGGCCACTCGCTCGTGCGCGTCGTCAACGCGGCGTGACCGATCACACCGAAGTCGAGATGAACCTCCGCCAATGTCTGTATACACCGAGGCGCCCACAGCGGCGCCCTCGGTAGCGACCGGCTCAAGGCGACGCCATACTCTCACGCGCGGCGCTTCACTCCATTCAGGGATCCGGATGTCTCTGCGATCGACGCCTTTTCTTATCCTGCTCGCCGGTTCGCTCGTCGCTTGGGCGTTCCGCCTTCCGCCGGTGATTGATCCACCGTCCCCCTCGGAGAGCTGGCGCTCCGCGACACTCGACACGACTGTCGCCGGGCTCGGTCGCGGTGCCCTCACTGACGTCGCGCTCACGCCGGAGGGCCGCGGCATCGCGCCCGGCACCGAAGGCCGAGTCTGGCGTACCTCCGACGACGGGCACTCGTGGAAAACCGAGCCGTTGCCGTTCAGCGCGCAGGCCGCCGTGGCGGTGCGCATCGGCGAGGACGGGACCGCGCTGATGGTGCTGGGCAACGGACGGATCGTCCGCAGTGCCGAGGGCGGCGGCGCGTGGACACTCGTGCGCCCGCCGGGCGCGCGTTCTGTCCGCCTCGCGTGGGCCGATGCGCGGACGGTGCTCTCGATCGGAGATTCACTCCTCCGCAGCACCGACACGGGTGCGACCTGGTCAGAAGTGAAGGCCCCGAAGTTCGTCTACTGGAACGCCGCCTTCTCTCGGCGCGGCACGGGGATCCTGATCGGTGGTGATGGCGCGGTCCTCCGCTCCACCGATGACGGGGCGAGTTGGATGGTGATGCCGCGGATCTCACGCGAGATGTTGCGTGGCGTTGCCTTTGCCGACTCGCAACTCGTGATCGTGGTCGGGAGCAATGGGGCGATCCTCCGGTCGGTGGACGATGGCGAGCACTGGAGCGCCATCGCCTCGGCCACCACGCACCTCCTCATCGACGTCGCGATGGCGGATGCGCGGCAAGGGATCGCCGTTGGCTTCGATGGAACGATCCTCCGCACGCTCGACGGCGGTCTCACCTGGAGTAGCGAGCCGAGTGGCACGAGGAATCATCTGATGGGCGTGGCCATCGGTGCCGACCGCGCGCCGGTCGCGGTCGGATTCTTCGACACGATCCTGCGCGGCCGGCCATTCGCTGTGCCGAGCACGGCAGCGGTCCGCGAATGACCGCCCCCGCGACCTCGGCACCCGCGACCTCGGCACCCGCCACGATGATCACCCCGATCGGGATCGGCGAACGGATCGAGTTGGTGGATGTCCTGCGCGGCTTCGCGATGTTCGGCGTGCTGCTCTCGAACTTCGGGAGCGGTCCGGGCACGCTCCTGCCGCGGGCCGATGCGGTGGCGTACGGAGCACTCGACCTCTTCGTCTGGGACTCCTTCTATCCCCTCTTCGCCTTTCTCTTCGGACTCAGCTTCGCCGTGCAGCTCCTTCGCGCGCAGGAGCGTGGGGGGAGCGTCACGCACTTCTACGTGCGTCGCCTGCTCGTCCTCTTCCTCGTCGGCGCGGCGCATGCGATCCTGCTCTGGGATGGCGACATCCTGACGCCGTATGCCATACTCGGCCTGTTGTTGATCCCGCTCTCATGGCTGCCCGTGCGCGCGATGTTCGGCGTGGTGGTGCTCGTCCTCGCGTTCCAGTTCGCACCGGCCGCGGGATATCGCATCACGCCAACGTTGCGTGGAGCGAACTACCAGACGACGGCACTGGAGCGCGCGTCGATCGTCGAGGAGCGGAACATCCTCCGCGGACGCGTCGCCGGCGCCGACGGGGAGTCCCGCCACCTGATGGACCACGTCCTCGTGCGCGCGTTCGAGTGGGCCGCGAGCGTGAGGCGACTCCTCGACTGGCGGCGCGTCCTCGTCCACGACATCACGCTCTGCTTCGTGATCGGGCTCTACGTGGGGCGGAGGCGCTTCCTCCACGAGGCGGCGGCGCACCGCCGCGGACTCATCGCGGCGCTGGTCCTCGGCGCGATACTTCCGATCACCGGCTACCTCGTTCTCAACAACGTAAAGCCCTTGGGCCCGTTCGCCCGCGAATACGGCTGGCTCGCGTCGAACCACGCGCTCACGATGTTCTATGTCGCCCTGATCGCGCTGATCCACCTGCGCGAGGGGAGTGGGGCGCGGCGGCTCCAGTGGCTCGCGCCGGCGGGGCGGATGGCACTCACCAACTACCTCACGCAGTCACTCGTGATGACCTTCGTCTTCTTTCCCTACGGGCTGCATTTGGACGGTGGCGGGACGATCCTGCGGATGGCGGTCCACGCCGTCTTCTATCTGGGGATGCAGGTGCCGTTCAGCCACTGGTGGCTCGCGCGTTTCCGCTACGGCCCGGCCGAGTGGGTGTGGCGGTCGCTGACGTACGGTGCGCGCCAGCCGATGCTTGGGCCGGATTGGTCGGGACGTTGACAGGCCGGGATGTTGCGCTTGCCAGCACGGGGGCGAAGCATTGTGCTCCGCCCCCGTGCGCTGACGCCACGCAAGACGGTATTGCAGCTACCTGCTGATCGTGAAGCTCGCTGAGCTCGCGAAGTTGCTAGCCTTCTTTTCGCAGAGCGCCTGACCAGCACCCGAGACGCTCCACGACGTCAGGCCGGTGCGCGTCACCATGACCATGTCCGTGCCGGCACCGACGGTGCCATTGTCGCCGAAAATGATGCGGCCGCAGAGGTCGGCGCCGTTCTTCCAGCCAGGATTGAGAATGAGGCGGCGTGGTTTAGTCGTGCCGACCGCGATGCTCGGGCTCTCGAGAAGTTGCAGGTTTGCGAACATCGCAACCTGTCGAGTGATCCCATCGGGATACACGATCCCCACGGTCCGTCCGCACGACCTGCCCCTTGGCGCGGAGATGTCGAACGTGGCATCGCCCGAGGATTGAATCACCGCCGCAACGGTGCAGACGCCGTCGACGTAGGCACCCGCGCCGTCACTGGTCATGCCGAAGCCCGAGCCCGGACTCGCGATAGTCCAGGTCAGTGGGGGCGTGGGCAGCGCCTTTGCGGCGGCGGCGCCGAACGCGGGAGCCACGACCGGCTCGGCGAACTCGGGAGCCACGACCGGCTCGGCGCAGGCCCCGAGTGCGAACAGGAACGCCGTGGCGCTGATCGCGAGCCGGGAATTGATGGAGCCAGAGCCCTGAATATTGGTGAAACGCATTGTTCCTCCCTGCGAGGTGAGTGATGGGGCCCCAAGGGCCAACGGGAGTATGCGGCGGACGGGTTACCACAGTGTTACGCCATGCGTTACCCCACGCGTTAACCAGCATCTGGAGGATAGGCTTCTTGAAAAGTCTTCGTGAGTGTGCTAGACTCGCGACCTATGCTCCGGATTCAGCTCCTCGGTGGGCTCTCGATCCAGAATGAGCGCCAGATCACGGGCGCCGCCGGGCAGCGCAAGGCGCGGCTGCTCTTGGCCATGATCGCCGCCGCACCGACCGGCGGGATCACGCGTGAGAAGCTCCTCGGCTACTTCTGGCCGGATGCGCCAGAGGAGCGAGCGCAGAATTCCCTGCGCCAGCAGATTTTCTCGTTACGCCGCGATCTGGGGGAAGACGAGCTCTTCGTCGGTAGCTCCGAGCTTCGGCTCAATCCGTCCGCCGTGTTGATCGACCTGTGGGAGTTCGAGCGCGCCGTTGCCGACCGCGACCACGACCGTGCTGCCGCGGCGTATGCCGGACCCTTCCTGGACGGCATTTACCTCAAGAATGCACCAGAGGTGGAGCGGTGGATCGAGGACCGGCGCGCCATACTGGCGGCGATCGCGACTAGCGAGTTGACGTCAGTCGCAACGACTGCGGGCGAACGCGGTGAGCACGAGCGTGCGATCGCGGCGTGGCGCCGGCTCGTTGCAATCGATCCGACAGCCGCCGCGCCTGCAGCGGGGATGATTCGCGCACTGGCCAATGCGGGCGACACTCGCGCGGCGCTCAGTCACTATCAAGTGTACGGCACACTCCTGCATGACGAGTTCAGCATCGAGCCGGATCCGCTGGTAGCGGCGGTTGTGGCTGCAATTCGAAGTGAACAGAGCGCGCGCCGCGCCACGTCGCGCACGAGCTCGACGCGCGCATCGTCTGACGTTGTTGCCAACGCGTCGGTCGACGCGTTCAGCACTGGAGCAACATCGGGCGCGGCACATCCGACAGACCTGGTCGCCGATGTTGCCGCGGAACCCTCTCCTGGTCCGGCGCGCGGTCGCCATCTGACAAGTACTCGGCAGCGCGTGATACTCGCCGGTGGCGTCCTCGTGACGGCCGTGTTCGCGCTTGTGCTCACTCGCCAATCATTTAGCGCGGTGAAGCTCGACCAGAGGCGCGTACTCGTAACTCAGTTCCGCAACGAAACGGGTAACACGACTGCGGACGTGCTCGGCAGCGCGGCAGCGTCCGCGATTGCCACTGAGCTGAGCCGGCATGGCATCGCCGACGTCATCGACTCCCGCACGGCAATCGGGTCGCCCAGCGTCAACACCAGCACCGAGTCTCCGCGAGATGCGGCGCGACGTGTTGGCGCCGGCACAATCGTCTCCGGAGCGTTCGTGCTGCGCAACGACTCCATTTTTGTGGACGCAGCGGTGACCGACGTGCAGTCGGGCGTGGTTCGGCAGGCGGTCCAATCTATGGGCATGCCACGGGATTCCGCGTCGTTGCTGGTAGCGCGGCTTCGCGGCAAGGTCGCTGGCGCGCTCGCTGCAATGCAGGATGCGCTGTTCATGCAGGTCGCGGGCTCATTCATCGAGCCGCCCAACCTCGACGCCTATCGCGAATTCACTGCAGGCCTCGTGAAGTTGAGCCGATCTGACTGGCAGAACGCGCTGAAACACTTCCACGAGGCGCTGCGGCTCGACTCGACCTTCGTGCTCGCGGCGCTTTGGGCGGCTCACGAAGCCACCGGCGACGACGACTTCGAGCGCCTTGTGCAGTTCGTCACGCTGCACCGAGTCCGTCTGGCAGAACTTGACCAAGCACATCTTGACTACCTCGTCGCGTGGCGCAAGCGCGACCTGCAGGCCGCCTTCGATGCCACGGACCGAATGCTCAAGTCGGCGCCGAAGTCATTCACCGCGCTACAGGCACATGGGAAGGTCGCACTTGAGATGCGCCGTTTCGACGAAGCGGCCCGCACATATGCTCGCGTCGACCTGAGCGGCCACTGGCCGGACAATTGGGCAAACTTCTATCAGTGGGCCACGGACGCGCTGCACCATGTGCCTGACTATCGAAAGGAGTTGGACGTGTGGCAGACGGCTGCGCGCCGGCATCCTCTGGACCCCGGGATCTGTACGGGACAACTGCGTGCGCTTGCGGCACTGAATCGACTGCACGACATCGCGCAGGTCGTCGAGCGCTGTGCAGCTCTCGAGCCCAACGGTGTTGCGCTGGGACGCCTGACTGCCTATCGAGGCCTCGCAAAGGAGCTGCACGCGCACAACCATCGAACCATGGCAGACTCCGTCTGGGGTGCTGCCGTCGTACTCGCCGAAGCGCTTGCCACTGCCAATCCGTCCTTTGGTGCATTCCTCGAGCAGGTTTACTACGAAGCGGGACGCTATGAGGCTGCGGCGCCCGCATTGATTCGGTCCGTGACGGACAACCCTGCACCGCGTCCGTTCCAGCTCGGAATGGCCGCAGTGTCTGCCGCGCGATCTGGTGACACGGCAACCGCACGGGCACTGCGCAGCAGGCTCGAGGCACTACCGACTGCGCGTCCGCAACTGGTCGCCCTGTCCTGGCTGAACATGGCAGAGGGAAAGCACGACGCAGCGATCGGTAACCTGCAGGAGTTCGACAGCATGGGCGGGTTGGTGGTGCAACAGCTGTACGCCAACCGACTGTTCGAGCCGATCTGGCATCGGAGCGAGTGGACGGCATTGTTCAGGCCCCGGTGACGCCGCGCGTCAACGCGTCTAACTGCTCGATCTTCGCCTCCACCTGCACGAGATGGGCACGCGCAAGCGCCTCCACGTCGGCACATGGGCGGCCCGGCTCGTCGGCCAGCGAACGCTGCTCGCGCACCTCGCCGAGCGTGAATCCCAAGTCGCGCGCACGCCGGACCGACAAGAGAGAAAATGCGGTTGGGCGGCCATCTGCAACCTTCGTTGAATCGGGATAGGGGGTAGCCGGTGATCCCGACTACTCCCCTCCCACACCACCGGACATGCGGGTCCGCATCCGGCGGTTCGGTGAGTTGAGGTTCAGGAGGGTCCCAAGCGCGGTACTCCGAGTGCGATGAAGTACTGCGTCGGGAACGCGGTGTGGAGCGCGCTGTGCTTGGCCATCGCCCACCAGCGTCGGTAGTGCGCCGCTGCCGCGCACGCCAGACGCGTCGAGATGTTCCGAACGCGAAGGAGGCGAAACAGTGTCGTACCCCGTTTGCTCTGTTTGACGATAAGCATGCGCAGCCGACGGTTGAGCCAGCCGTCGAACGCCTGAAAGACGCTCGGCGTGTCGGCGAGGCGGAAGTAGGCCTTCCACCCCACCAGATAACTCCGCAGTTCCGCCACGACTTGCACGAGGCTGCGTCCGCCGTTCCGGGCGGTGATGTCCCGGACCCGCTCCTTCATCACTTCGAGGGCTTTCGGTGCTACCCGGCGCTTCACGATTTGCCCTGCGGCTACCCAGAAGCTGTAGCCCAAGAAGGATCGTTCCCACGCCAGTGCCACCGCACTCTTCGCCGGGTTGATCTCGAGCTTGAGCTTGGCGTAGAGAGCGACCAGCCCCTC
>JAYTDH010000265.1:0-11335 GCA_043736095.1 Gemmatimonas sp. | reverse complement strand
GGCCCGCGCGGGTATGGCGACTCACGCCCAAGGCCAACGATCGATTCCCGGACTCCCACGCGGAACTCGCGGTCGACATGCTCCAGGCGATTCAGCGCGTGTCGGGGGACAAAGGCTTGGAACGTCTGACCGCCGAGAGGACGCGGCGGCAGGTGGAAAGCTATCGCGCGCGGATGCCGAGCCAGGGCCGGCCGCTCGAAGAACGCGTCGCCGCTCTGGCGAGCATCCGACGCGAGGAAGGCTATATGGCCGAGTGCAAGCGCCTCCGGAATGGAGCGATCGAGCTCGTGCAGAACCACTGCGCGATCTCCAAGGCAGCACACTTCTGCCCGAAGCTCTGCGGCAGCGAGCTGACGCTCTTCCGTGCGGTCCTCGGTGACCGCGTCACTGTCGAGCGGATTGAGCACATTCCGAGTGGCGACCGCCGGTGCGCCTACCGAATGAGTGTGGGGTCGGGTGTGCAGTCGGGAACATAGGTAACAAAAGCGTCCGGCAACATGGGTAACACTCCTTCTACACTGCATCGCTACCCCTCTTTCCGCGAGGCCGGCCGATGCCCTGGCTGGAGACGAACCCGATGGACCAACGCTTGCAGTTTCTCGAGGACGTCCGGCTCGGCCGGATGTCGATGACGGCGCTCTGCGCGCACCGACAGATCAGCCGCAAGACCGGCTACAAGTGGATCGCGCGCGACGCGGAGGAGGGGCGACGCGGGCTGGTGGACCGCAGTCGCGCGCCGCATCACTGTCCGCACAAGATCGCGGACGCGATGGCGACGCTGCTCTGCGAGTTCCGGCTCAAGCACGACGACTGGGGCGCGCGGAAGATCCTGAAGGTGTTGGAGAATCGGCATCCGCACCGCGACGACTGGCCCGCCGCGAGCACGGGGGCCGATCTCTTCTCGCGCGAAGGACTCGCGCGCCGTCCGCGGCGTCGGCGCCCGCGCCCGACGCATCCCGGCGCGCCCGCGATCCACACGGAGGCCCCGAACGATGTGTGGACCGCCGACTTCAAGGGCGAGTTCCGCACGGGCGACGGCATCTACTGCTATCCCCTCACGATTGCGGATTTGCACGCGCGCTTCCTGCTCGACTGCCACGGCCGCTACTCGACCAAGACGGTCACCGCGTGGCCGGTGTTCGAGGCGGCCTTTCGAGCGTACGGGCTCCCGCGCGCCATCCGCACGGATAACGGGCCGCCGTTCGCGACGACGAGCATCCACGGCCTCTCGAAGCTGAGCGTGTGGTGGATGCGGCTCGGCATTCAGCATCACCGCATGACGCCGGCCACGCCGAGCGAGAACGGCGCACACGAGCGGATGCATCGCACGCTCAAACGCCGCGCGATTCGGCCCGCGCGCGCGACGATGGCGGCGCAGCAGCGGCAGTTCAATGCCTTCCGCGCGGAATACAACGACGGTGCCGATACCCGAGTATCCAGGGCACTACGCGGGGAAGCTGATTACGACGGGCGGCACCTTCCGCTTCGCGAATCACGTCCTCTATCTCGCGAACGCGCTGACCGGGGAGCGGATCGGGATGGGCGAGGTCGATGATGGCGTGTGGTGGATCAAGTTCGGCACGACGCGCATTGCGACGTTGGACGAACGGAACTACATCATCAAGGAGTGACTCGAAAAGTGTCACCCATGTTGCCGGACAGACGTGTTACCCATGTACCCGGGCTGTACCCTCGATGAGACCTCGTTGGATGGGGAGATCGACCGGTACATCTCGTGGCCGGGGCAGGCGCCGTCATACATGATTGGCCGCACGGAGATTCTGCGGCTCCGTGAGGATGCGCGCGCACGGCTCGGAGAGCGGTTTGATATCCACACCTTCCACGATCGCGTGTTGGAGAGCGGGACGGTGCCGTTGTGGGCGCTGCGGCGGGTAGTCGAGCGGTGGACCCCCGGGCAGTAGAGTCCAAACAGCGGCGGTACGACGGCGATCATGTCGCACCGCCCGGCACCAGGTCGGGGAAATCCGTACACTGAATGAGGATATGCGCCTATAGGAATAATAGGGCTCAGTCCCTAGTGTTGAGGCATAAGTCGGGCATCTACTCAGGACGGGAGCCTCTCCGTGAAACACGTCGTAATTCTGGGCGCTGGCACTGCGGGAACCGTGATGGCCAATCGCCTCGCACGGCATTACCGGGCTGAACTCCGCGAGGGCGGTGTCCGCATCACGCTCGTCGATCAAGACCCGGTGCATCTCTACCAGCCCGGGCTGCTCTTCATCCCCTTCGGCGACTACACCCGCGAGCAGGTCATGAAGCCACGCGCGGCGCACGTAAACGATGCCGTGCGGTACGTGCAGTCGACCATCGAGCGGCTCGATCCGGCCACCGACACCGTCACGCTCGCCAATGGTGACATGCTCAGCTACGACGTCTGCATCATTGCGACCGGATCGCGTATCGCCCCGGAGGAGACCGAGGGGATGACCGGGCCAGGTTGGCACGAGAAGGTCTTCGACTTCTACACGCTCGAGGGGGCCGAGAAGCTCGAGACGGCGCTGGCCAAATTCACGAGCGGCACGCTCGCCATCAATGTGGTCGAGATGCCAATCAAGTGCCCGGTCGCGCCCCTTGAGTTTGCCTTCCTCGCTGACGCGTACTTCACGAAGCGTGGCATTCGCGACCGCGTGCGGATCGTCTATGCGACGCCGCTCGACGGGGCGTTCACCAAGCCCGTCAGCGCCAAGTCGCTTGCCTTCCTGCTCAAGGAAAAGGGCATCGAACTCGAGACCGAGTTCAACACCGGTCGCGTCGATGGTGAAGCAGGCGAGCTGGTGTCATGGGACGAGCGCAGCATCCCCTTCGATCTGCTCGTGACAATCCCGACGCACAAGGGCGCGGCCTTCCTCGCTGCGGTGCCAGGACTCACGAACGAGATGGGATTCGTCCACACCGATCCACGCACGTTGCAGGCGAAGCTCAAGCCGAACCTCTTCGCGATTGGCGATGCCACCGACGTGCCGGCATCGAAGGCGGGCTCGGTGGTGCACTTCCAGTCGGAAGTGCTCGACGAAAACGTGCAGCGCTTCCTGCGGGGCGCGCCGCTCACTCCGGGCTTTGACGGACACGCGAACTGCTTCATCGAGACCGGGCACGACAAGGCGTTGCTGATCGACTTCAACTACGAGACCGAACCGCTTCCCGGAAACTTCCCCTTTGCCTGGGGCCCGCTGCCGCTGCTCAAGGAGAGCCGGCTCAATCATCTCGGCAAGCTCGCCTTCCGGCACATCTATTGGAACGCGCTGCTGCCCGGATACGACTTCCCGGGCATTCCGCCGCAGATGCAACGCACCGGCAAGATCTTTCCGATAGAAACCGCCAACACCTGACCCCGAATACACAGAGGATTTCACGATGCCCGTACTCACTGCCGTTGCCCGCACACCAGAAGGATTCCTCGAGAACGTCGGGGATTGGGACAAGGAACTCGCGCTCGAACTCGCGGTGGAGTCGGGCATTCCGACGTTGACTGATCGTCACTGGCTGGTCGTGGACTACATGCGCACCACGTTCCTCGCCAAGGGCGATGGGCCGACCATCCGCACGCTGGGCAAGGAGTCCGGCGTGGCCATCAAGGAGCTGTATTTGCTCTTCCCGAAGGGACCGGCGAAGCTCGCCGCCAAGATTGCGGGAATCCCCAAGCCACATGGCTGCATCTGACCACGAGGATATCACAATGACCACGCCATTCTTGCACGGCGCACACGCTGCCGTCGCCGATACGCCGATCACGAAGGTCTCCATCATCGTCTCGAAGGGATCGCTCGAGGGCATCTACCCCGCGCTGATCCTTGCCAATGGTGCACGCATGGAGGGAATCGAAGCCAACGTCTTCTTCACCTTCTTCGGCATGGACGCCATCAACAAGGCGCGCCACGATCACATCAAGGTCGCGACGGTCGGGAATCCGGGACTCCATCTCGCGACCTGGCTCGGTGGCTTCCCGGGGATGTCCTCGCTTGTCACCGCACAAATGTCGAAGTCGATGGAGAAGCTCGACATCCCGCCGATTCCCGAATTCATCGAGATGATTGCCGACTCAGGGGCGAAACTCTACGCCTGCAAGGCGAGCGTGGAGATGTTCGACCTCGAGCGGAAGGACTTCATCGATCAGGTCGACAGCATCATCACCGTCGGTGACTTCTACCAGATGGCTGGCGGCGGCCAGATCATCTTCACCTGACCGACGATGCTTAGGTGGGCGGCACGCACCATCGGCGTCGCAGTGACTTGCGCGGCCAGCTCGTTGGCGGCGCAGACCACCGCGGCGCCATCGTGGACCATCAGTGCGCCGGATGCGGCACTCGCATGGTTCACGGTGCTCGCCGATTGGCGCGTTGATGGCGATGGTGCGTTCTCGTACATCAACCCCGTCGCGGGGGATCGCACGCCGGCCGCGAACGGTGAAGGGCGCAGTGAAGCGCTGGTACGCCGGCTGCGCAGTGATCCGTCGCGGAGCGTGTTGCACTTCGCGCCGCTGTACTATCCGTCGGCCAGCCGCGCGGGACTCGCGGGCGCCCTGCGGGCCGCGGCCCAGGGGGCCACACCGCCGGAACCGCGCGCCACCTTCCTGCTGTCGGCGCTCGGGCGCGCCATGCCAGCAACCGCGCGGAACGACTATCTCTCGGCGCTCGCGGCCGCGCTTGAACGCGCGGTCCCGGTGCCACCGAGTTCCGCGCAGCTCGCCGGGTGGCAGCGCCGTCTCGACTCGCTGTATCTCCCGGCGTTCGCGCCATATCTCGCACGCGAACGACTCGACGCCGGTCGGCTCATTGTGGCCCCGGCACTCGGCGCGGAAGGACGCTTGTTCGCCGCGACGTCAAATCGCAGCGACAACCTCGTCGCCGTCGGCACCTTCGTCGGTGATCCCGATCCCGACGCGCTGATATTCGCCTTCGTGCGCGAGATCTGCTTTCCGGTGGTGTCGCGCGCCGCATCCGCGGCGCGACTTGATGCGTCGAGCGTCGGCGCTCCGCGGCGGTCCAGTGTGGCGGCAGTCCGTTGCGGCGCCGCGCTGATGCAGGGCTGTCTGCCGAGTCGCGTTGCCGCGTACCACGCGTTCTGGATTCGCCAGGCGGAACGGAACGGGCTGACCCCGCGCCGCGCTGCGGCCGCTACCGAGTCGTCAGCACTTCGTATCGAGTTTGACCGCGTCTTTCCCGCGGAGGCCGCACTCGCGGTCCGCGTGAACTGCGCGCGCTCCGTTTCCGCACGACCGGCTTCACCACTCTTGTAAGAGGAGCATTTGCAATGCGGTCCCTTGGGATTCTGGCCCTCGCGGCCTTCGCGCTCACAGTGGCCCCGCCGCGTGCAGCGGCCACTGACGGGCATCTCCTGCACGGCGTCGGCGCCGTGAACTCCTCGCTGGGCGGCATCGGCGTCGCATCCAACGCCAGTCTGCTCGGCTCGTTCTACGTCAACCCCGCCGGGCTCGCGACTTTTGAAGGCACGAACATGGAAATGGGGTTCGAGCTCTTGTACGCCGAGCGCAGCGTTGGCTCGTCGGCCGGGCCCGTGAGCGGCTCAACGACGAGCGCGGCCGACTTGACGCCCATTCCGGCGTTCGGGTTCTCAACTCGACTCGCCAATGGGGTCGTCATCGGACTGAGCGGCCTTGGTATTGGTGGCTTCGGCGTGAACTACGCCTCCGACCCGACGAATCCGATTCTTGCACCGCGCCCGAACGGATTCGGACAGGTGTACTCGAACTTCCAGCTTCTGAAGATCTCGCCCGCCGTCGCGTGGTCGATGTCGCCGAAGCTTCGCCTCGGCATCGCGGCGAACATCAACTGGGAAAGCCTTGCCGTCGATCCGATGCCGATTGCCGCGCCCGACTTCGACCCTGGGGTGGACGGGATCCCCGGCACTGCGGATGATCGCGCGTTCTATCCCTCGGCGGCGGCAGCAGACGCCGTGTTCGGATTCGGTTTTCAGGTCGGCATGCAGTATGACCTGAGCGAGAAGATCATCGTTGGTGCGTCGTACACGTCGCCGCAGGTCTTCAGCGACTTCGAGTTCAACTCGACCCACTCGAATCCCAACCTGCCGAATTTCGGGACCCCGCGGACCTTCACGTTCCGGATGGATGTGCCGGCGATCTACGCGGTTGGTGTGGCGTTGAATCCCAGCGCGAAGCTTCATCTCGGCGCGGACGTGAAGTACATCACCTACGGGAGTACCGAGGGCTTTGAGAAGAAGGGCTACAACCCGGACTTCTCGGTGCAGGGCTTCGGTTGGGAGGACATCACGGTCGTGTCACTCGGCGGACAGTATCGCCTCGGTGAGAAGATCATGTTGCGAGCGGGCTACCACTATTCGGGCAACCCGATTCCGGATGAGCAGTCGATGTTCAACATCCCGGCACCCGCGGTCGTGCAGTCGCACATCACGGCGGGCTTGGGTTACACCATCGTCCCGGGCGTTGACATCAATGTGTCGGCGTATCAGGCTCTTGAGAATTCAATCACGGGTGCGATGTACCGTCCCACCGCACTGCCAGGGACTTCGGTCACGAACACCTTGAAGGAAACCTCGATTCTGGTTGGCTTCACCTTCAGCCCCCGGCGCTAGACAAATCGACGTTGGTCCCCACGCGGTCCCTAGGCTCCTCAGCTGGGGGCACCTGCGTGGACAGCCAGCAACGCCTGCGGTGGCTTTGCCGCCACAGGCGTTGCTGCGTCTTGGGGAATGGTTGACTGGAGGATGCGGCTCGCCCCGCCGGTCGTGCGAAAGGACACACCCGCCTGGTGCAAGCGATCGGGTCGAGCTAGTTGCCGAGCTGCCCCTCAATCACGGCCGCCAAGCGGTACGCCAAACCCAGCCATCCCACACCACATGCAGGTTGATGGAGTCGCGCGCAACGCCACGTAGCTGCACCCAGACGCGATTGCCGCCTGCATCGCCATTGGGCTGCGTCCCTGTCGATCGCGACGTGTCATACAGCGGCTGATGGAGATCACAAACCACGCGGATAATCCAACTCAGGTTGTAGGCGCGTACGCTAGCGCGCGTGGCATCGTCGCTCATGGCGTCAGCGAGCGACTGAAGAATCGTCGCCACATTCGATTCGGTCAGCGTGATGGTTGGGGTGCCAGCAGTGGAGAACGATCGCGTCAGGTAGTGCCACCCCTCGCGACGCGCCATGGTGGGGAAGCCCGGCAGCAGCGATGTTGGGCCTACCGGCGTGTCGGTCTCGCGATAAAAGCGCGCATCACTGCGAATGCAATCGGGCCATACCGACGCGCGGAGAAGGACTTCGCGCATGCCTGCCGCCGTCTGCAGGTCCAAACCCTCACCAAGCGCGACAATGCCGGGTGCGCACGCATGATTTCGTCCACTCGAGCGCGCGTGGGCGCGGCGGTGAGAGTGGATCCGGAGGTCGCCGCGCGTGCGAGGAGCCTTCGCCACCCGCCGCGCGCGCTACTGCGCCCGCAATCCGGTCGCGCTGGAACGGCTCACCTACGACCGCAGCGCGAAGGCCGCGACGTAACGGTCCGACAAGATGGACGGCCCGACGGCGGGCGCCGAGACTGTGGACCCGCTCGCGTGTCCGTCCTGCCACGGCGGAATGCGCATCGTCGCGTTCATCACGCAGAAGGCGGTGATCGACCAGATCCTCACCCACCTCCGCACCCGCGCTGCACAGGCGGCCCACGCCGGCTCGCGGAGTCCCCCAACGACGCGGGCCCCCGCGAGCCGCACGTCACGCGCCCCACGCTCGTCCGCCGACGCCACGACGATCCCATGAGTACGCGCCCCCCCCCGAGGTCCCGCCGGCCCCCGGGTCTTCCGCCCGGGCCGCAGGCCGAACGGCGGGCGAGGCACACCGGCGCGGTGGCGCGCGCGCGGTCACCCGCTCACCGGTGCTCGCGAGGCAGGGGACCTGGGCCTGTACTCAGCGCACCCTGATTAAAATTCCTATCCCCACCGGCCCGCGTGGCGGCACAGGTGGACCCAGCGGAGTCGTTGCGGGCGGCTGGAGACAGGTGGCCAGGGCTTGGAACACCTCTCCGTCCGGTGCCTGAGCGATCGGATCGTGCGCCAGTGATTCGACATCCGGTCGCTGAGCGCGATAGTGATCGACGATCGTGGTGCGCACCACCTGATGGAGCCAGCCCACCAGATTCCTCGGCGCGCGCCCTTCGCGCATGGCGCGCACCGCCTTGGCGAAGACGTCGTGCAGCAGGTCTTCAGCGATCTCGTGTAGTTCACCTGGCGCCGGATCGTCGCCAGCAGGCCACCGCGAAGCTGGCGGTAGGCCGCGGACAAGGCCTCCTCCGCCGCACGCTGCTTCACAGGAACCTGCCGGCTCTCGATCGTCACGCGCAGCAGCTCGCGGTGGCACGGGTGGGTGCGGACGACTCGATGGGCGCGCAGCAGGTGCTGGCCGCGCCGACCACACTCGGCGCCCCACACACGGCCTGGCTCCGCTCCGCCGCCTTGCACTGGGTGCGCGCGCCCTGCGTCACCACGCGCGACGAGCCGGCCGTGTCGGTCACGACGTCCGACACATGATAGCGCTGCGCGGCCATCGCGCCCGTGGGACGGAACTCCAGCACCAGCTCACTGCCGGGTGCGAGCGGGACCTTCGCGTGCGAGCGCTGCAGGATGCCCAGTGCCTTGCGTGCGCTCACGAACGGACGGCCGTCAACGGCCGGCGTATCCACCAGTTGCAGCACTGTCTCGGTCCAGTGGTCCAGCGCACCACCGCAGTCGACGGCGTCCACGGTCTGTCGCAGCACCTCCGTCAGATGGTAGCCGCGACCGATCGTCGTGGTGCCGAACTCGAACACCAGTTCGTTCTCGGGGTGGCGGGCGAGTTGGGATGCGAAGTCGGCGTAGCGCATAGTGGCGTATCCTTTCCTGATTCGGGGCATGCGCCGCGGAGGCCGCCCACCGTGGGCTCGGCTCCCGTTGCACAAGAGTATAGACGCAGATCCGGGAATAGGTCGCAGGAGGCGGCGGGAGTCGCACTTCACGGTTGACTTCACACGACTGCGGGCGGAAGGAAGAGCGCGGCGATGACGCCGATCCCTTCGGCAATGGAGCCGACGCCGATGAGGGGCGTATGTTGTGTCGCTCGCGGCACGGACCAGGCCGCGAAGCGCTGGTGCAGACGCCACGGCACCAGTGCGAGCAGGAGGGAAGTGCCGATGAGGACCCAGCCGAACGCGAGGAAGGCCGTGCGCACGGCCATGCGGGGTGCACTGAGTACGAGCGCACTCCCGGCCAGCACGCGCAGCGCGGGTTCGGTGAGATGCAGAGGTCGCGTGGTCGCGTGGTCGCGTGGTCGCCGAGGAATCGCATAGCGATCTCCGGTCGCACGAGCGCGCTGATACCGAGTACGAGTAGATAGATGCCAATCGCGAGCGGCGCAATGGCGAAGTGGATCCGGGAGCGCCTCGTTCGGCTCAAGCTGTAGCCGGCTCGGTCGCCATAACGAGGATGTAGGATAAGTCGCCGACGGGTTCAACTGCGCGAATTTGAAGGTGCTGTAACCATTGCCGCGATGCCGATCGTCGAGTGCGGGGCATTTGTGGCGATCGTTTTCTCCACATCAACACCCGCAAGTGGTGCCGTGGGGTTTTCCTACATCCTCAACGTGGGGTTGTGCAGCGACCGCTACAATAGCGTGGCTGACGGCAGCAAGCGTCGTTAAGCCGCGACGTCGGCGCGCGCGGTCGTTCCCACGCGACAGACGCAATAGGTGAAGGCTTGCGTGGTGCCGCTCGGCGTGGTGTGTAGCTCGCGGTGGCTCTCGAGCAATGTGAAGGGAGTCCCAAACTCCGCGTGCAGCTGCGTGGGCGAGTAGCGCGCGACCTCGAGCCCACTGCACCGCAGGGGACCGTCCTCGGCGAAGGTGGCGACGATGACGAGCCCCCCGGGACGTACCGCGCGCTGCACCTGCTCGACGTAGCGCCGGCGATCGGCGTCCGCCGTCAGGAAATGAAAAACCGCGCGGTCGTGCCAAACATCGAACGCGTGCGACTCAAGCGAAGCCTCGAGGACGTCCGCCGCACGCCAGTCGACGCGCGACGCGCGGTCGCCGAGCCGCACGCGCACGAGTTGGAGCGCGGCGGGCGATAAATCCAGCACAGTCAGCGCGTGATAGTGCGCGTCGAGCAGTCCGTCGATCAGCGTCGACGCGCCCGCGCCGATGTCGATGATGGCGCTCGAGCGATTCGGGGCCCGCGTCTCGATGAGATGACGCGAGAGGCGTGCCTCCGCCTGGAACCAACTGACCTGATCGGGTCCCTTGGTCTGGTAGACCTGCTCCCAATGTTCGGCGCGGCTCATGGCAAGTGTCTCAGTTTTCGGGTGGCGCACGTCCGCATAACGCCTACCATTCAGCTGCAGACGCACCAAATAAAAGCGCGCGAAGCGCGCCCACAATAGAGCGGCTGTCAGAATGCAACGGTTTGTTAGGCGCGGGATTCCCCCCGCCAATGAGTCCGGTCTATAGTTGACAGTCTTCACCAGGCGGCGCCAGCCGCGGGAGGACTGGATGCGGAAGTCGAAATGGACGGACGAGCAGATTATCGGGCTGCTACACGAGGCCGAGGCGGGGACGCCGGTTACCGAGATTTGTCGGCGGTTGGGCGTCTCGACGGAGACGTTCTATCGCTGGCGGAAGAAGTTCGGTGGCCTGCAGGTGAATGACGCGAAGCGGCTGCGGCAGCTCGAGGAGGAGAATCGCCAGCTCAAGCGGGTCGTCGCCGACCAGGCGCTGAATCTGCAGGTGCTCAAGGACGTGGTGGGAAAAACGTGGTGACGCCCGAGCAGCGACGGACGGTCGTCACCCATGTGCGGACCACCGTCTGGGGCAGTGAGCGCCGGGCGTGCCGCTTTCTCGGCATCCACCGGGCGGTGGTGCGCTATCGGCATCGGCGCGTCGACGAGCCCGCCCTCGTGACGGCGCTCGCCACGTGGGCGGCGAAGAAGCGGCGCTGGGGCGTGCCACGCCTCACGAACAAGATGCGCCGTCTCGGGTTTCGGGTGAATCCGCAGCGGATCGCGCGGATGTGCCGCGACGGACGTCTCTTGCTCACGCGCCGGCAGGGGCGCAAGCGCGTGGCCGTGGTGCGCACTCCGCACCTCGTGCCGACCGGCCCCAATCAGCGGTGAAGCATGGACGTTGTACACGATTGGCTGGCCGATGGACGGCCGTTCCGCGTGCTCACGATGCTGGATGAGGGCACCCGCGAGTCGCCCGCAGTGGTCGTGGGCCGCAGTCTCACCGCGCGCCATGTCATCGCGGCGCTCGACACGCTCGCGGCGACGCGCGGGCTCCCGCACACGATTGCGGTCGACAACG
>JAYTDH010000264.1:0-6029 GCA_043736095.1 Gemmatimonas sp. | reverse complement strand
CGTGATCACCGCGGAGTACACGTACTATCCGGGGACGGATCGCCCGCACGGGATGCGACGCGGGGGGACGCAGTACTACTACACGCAGGACGCGCAGGGCAATGTGACGGGGCTGGTCAATGCGAACGGGAGCGTGGCCGAGACGTACGCGTACACGCCGTATGGCACGTTGATTTCCGCGACGAACGCCGTGGTGAACCCGTACCAGTACAAGGGGCGGGAGTGGGACGCGGAGGCGGGGCTCTACTTCATGCGGGCGCGGTACTATGATCCGACGCTGGGGCGGTTCATCAGTGAGGATCCGATCGGGCTGGCGGGGGGAATCAATCCCATGGCCTTCGTCTCGGGCGATCCAGTGAACAGGTCGGATCCGTACGGGCTCAAGGAGTGTGATGCACTCGTTGAGGGGCGCTGGGGGTACCGCACGACCATTCAGGACGGAGAAGCGCGTTGCGTACGCGACTTCGAAGGAGGAGGTTCACGTGATCCAATACTAGTGACGGCGACGAGGCCGTTCGACTTCGGTGTTCGACCCGGGAGCCCTCTGCTTGGCATGGGCTCGCCGCTCGTCGGTCCACCGAACTCATATTTGTCGATCAGCACCAGGGCAATGCGAGAGTTTGGCCCCAGCGGCGAGGCTCTTAGGGATTTTCACTGGGGCCACAGCACGCACCACCCAAACTTGCGGGTGCCTCACGTTCACGATTGGCGGAATGGGGTTAGGCTTCCAGATGCGCGGAATGTCCTGCCCGGCGAACTGTCGTCACCTTGGTCACCGCGCATTTCGGCCTTGCGTGGTATCCTAGGTGTACTAGGAGACTTTCTCTCTGGTGTTCGCGCGCCAATCCTCATGCTTGACCCATGCACAACGAGTCCACGGTCGTTCGCCAGAATGTGTGCTCCACCGACTATCTAACACCGTCCGGCCGATACGAGGGAAACCAGTGCTGCCCGAAAAGCGAGTTGAGTACGACACCCAAATCCGGTTCAATGCACTCGGGCTGCATGACGCTCGAGTGCTAGCCATCAACCTCACGTCGACTGGAGAAGAACGTGGTCGTGTGCTCACGCTCTCGCTTCTCGTCCCCACTCCACCATACGAGTGGGCTCCCGGGGAGCTTTCGTTTCTCAACTGTAGAGCGGTGCTGCTTGACGTGGATTGTCGTCTGTGGACCCGAGTCGCTGACCAGGTACTCGAAGCTCGTGCCGAGATGTCAGTGACTCCAGAATCGGCAATCAGCGACGGTCGATCGGCCCACGATCCGTTGCTAGACACGCGCCAGGAGATTGAGTTCACGTTGACTTTGGATGGTCCTGCCGGAAAGGTCGTCTGCTGTGCTCGGGACTTCACCTACCGAGTGTCGCCATAAGTACTCGAAGCGCACCAGGCCCGGCTGAGCGGCCAACGACTGGAAGGCGCTGAAGAATGTGGTGCGCGCGTTTCGTCGTCGAATGATCCGCAGCTGGGGCGGTTCGTCTCAGGATCCGAGGGGGGATCAATTCGATGGCGATCGTGGGCGGTGATCCCGTCAACAGAACGCCGAGAGCATCGATACACTGCTGGTGGACCACAGCGGGCGCCCCACGCTCAATACCACGGTGCGGGCCGGACGGATCTTCCGCCTTGGGTATGGCTACGCGGCCGGGAGTCTCACCGATCAGATCACGGTCTGGCGGGACAGCGCCTGCGCGATCGTGGTGAATGGGGTCAGTGGTTGTTCTCGAGAACGCCGCCATGCATTCCGCTCAGTCAATCGTGAACGGCAGCGGCGAGGGAATGACCGTGGGGGAGTCTTGTGGTCTTTCGTCCCATTTACTGCTACTGGAAAGGCGCTGGATAACGCGCAAAGCGCATGTTCACATTGATGGAGGGCATATTCTGAAATGGTTTCGGCCAAACCTACGGTCGGACTTGTGGTGGGTGCTGCAGAGGAGTCTCAGCATCGCAGCCATCCTTTCGCTGGCCGTCGCGATTCGAGATGGGGTTTCAACCAAAGTGGGCTCCGCCCGCATTGGATTGGACACGGAGACAATCATCGCTTCGTACTTCTTCTGTGCCGTGGTCGTAGGATCCATGGTCGGCGCTTCGCGTCCATTCATCGGTCGCCCGATCAGCGCCGCGGTCGTCGGTGTGTTAGCAGCATGGCCATGTACGTTTCTGTTCGAAATGATGGATGCGAATCCCACCGAAGACCTTAGAGCGCGAGGGTTGATGCGACAATCCTCGCCGCGATCTACGGAATCGTGTTGGCGGCAATGCGCTTGAGCTCGACAAAAAATCCCTGACTGATTCATCCCGCAATTGCTGCCAAGTCCCGATGTACCCTCCTCTGTCGGCGGATGTAATGAAGAGGCACGCCGACTGGGGAACCGATGTCGTGAAGAAGGGATTTCCTCTCGATGCGGTTCAGCGTCTCGACCTCAACTGCGGAAGAGAGAAGCTTCACGGTTTTGGACAGCGAAACGGCGTGCGCTTCGTAGCTCGGCGCGCGGCGACGCGGCGACCCGAAGTGACGACCGCTCTGTGGAGCTTACGGCCTTCCAGCATGCTGTGCTCAGGACGCTCGCAACCGCGCCCCATGACGCGCGGTACCTGTCGAGCGGCGCGGCGCTCCACTTCACGCCGAACTCGCTGCGGTACAGCGCGGATCTCGACCTCTTCCACGACAGCGAGACGCGCGTGGCGTCTGCGTTCGCGGGGAATCGTGACTACCCGCGCGCTCATCCTTGCGCCCCTTCCGAGTTCGCGGATTGACGTCAATTGGACGTCCCATGGACGTCAATCGCGTGCCGACTGCGGTGCGCTGATTCAGTAACTCGTTGCGCCACGGCACGTTGCGCACGGGGTGGGAACGGTCCGGCGTTTGCCATAGAGGATGGCAATCCGTCGGTCACGCTCTGAACGATCCCGCCCTTTGGAGGTTTGCGTGCGCGCCATGTTCCGTGCTGTCTCCTCGCGCCTGATGTTGCTCGCGCGGTCACCGCGCTGGTCACAGTGTTTCGTCGCGGTCTTCATTCTGAGTGTCGTGCCGGTCGTCGATGCACACGCGCAGCTCTGCTCCGACACGAACCCCTGCGGACCGCCATCGCTTCAGGTGCAGATCAACGGCAGCTCGAGCGTCGCGAGTACTCCTCTGTCGATATTCGTCTCCGACGACGGGACGCTGAACATGACCAGTTGGCAGCTCTGGTATAACGGCGTTGACGTGTCGAGTTGGATCGGTGGCGCCGGCGTCGTGGACGACGCCGGCGGCATGCACAGCTCGGTCTCGGCGTCCGGGCCGTTCACGCTCACCCAAGGCACCTTCTGGCTGACATCGCGAATCTGCGACACGGGTACCGGATCCTCGTGCACGGCGGACTCGGTGCAGGTGACGTACTCGCCGCCACCTCCGCCACCCGCGAGGGCCCGCCCGGTCGTCACCCTCGCGCAACGGAACGATTTCCGATCGCTCGACGGCTGCGCGACCTGCGCGTCCGCGACCACGGCCTACAGCACGCCCGCATTCTTCGCCAACGGCACCGCGCTCAGCACGACCCTCCGCTACTCCAGCGAGTTGGCCAAACCGACCGGCTATGTCGAAGTGGACGTGAAGGTGTCGGCGACCACCGTGCCCACTCGACTACGCATCCGGTTGCGGCGCGCGGATGGCACCTTCGTGACGTTGTCGAACACCTCGACCGAGGCGTTCGTGCTCGGCGACACCGCCGCAGTGCGGCTCGCCGCGCAGTATGACGCATCCGGCTACGCGCCAGGCGTCTATACGTACGATGTGCTCGTGACTGCGTTCTACGACTCGGCTGACTCGACGACGACCCTGTCGGGAGTGCGCGTGCTGAAACAGAACGAGAGCGCGAGTCCGTACGGACGAGGCTGGGCCGTGGTCGGTGATGAGCGCATCCACAGACAGACCGACGGAAGCCTCCTTCTTACCGATGGCGCCGAGGGCCTGTCGTACTTCGCTGCCGGCAGTTGCGGTGGCACGCCGTGGACCTGTAGTTACGCCGCTCCCGCGGGACACTTCTCAACATTGGTGCGACGGGTCCGCCCTTTGGCCACGGACACCATCTGGGTGCGGACCGATCGGGGGGGAGGAACGACGGAGTGGAACAACGCTGGACTGCTTACCAGCCATATGGATCGCTGGGCGAATGTAAGCCGGATCGAGCGCATGAGCACGGGCGATGGAACGCGCATCTATCGCGTCAAGCAAGAGACCGACGTGGGTGGAACAGCGGTCACGAAGTACACGACCTTCGCCTACAACGGCACCACCGGCAAGCTCAGCAGCATCACGCTGCCGGACTCACGGCAGAGCACCTTCACGGTATCGAGCGGCACGAATGGTGAACTCACTGGCGCCGTCGATCCAGATGGCGTGACGGCGCTGGCGGCGTCGTACAGTGCCGGCGCGCTGGTCGGCATCTCAGGACGAGATACCGCAACCACGACACTGGTCTATGACTCGCTCACCCAAGTGGCCAAGCATATCAGTCCCGCGGCGAAGATCGAAGGGGACACCATTGCGCGCGACACGACCGTCATCGTCTCGCAGCGCAGCGTGCTCCTGTACTCCCAGGCGAAGGCGCTTGCCGACGGTGCGCGCGCGGCCAACCGGGTCGACAGCGTCTTCCTTCGCGTCACGAACGCCAAGGGCACCGCAATCACCACATGGGGGCACACGTCGGGTGGTCCGGCCCGCGTGCTCACGAGATCGAGTGCGAACAAGCGTGACTCGACACTGTACGCCTACAACTACAATCACCAGTTGAGCGTCATTGCGCCGAGCGGCCAGGGTGGCACGGAATACGGCTGGTCGGGCGCGCTGCTCCTCAACGAGCTGGACGTGGCATCGGGGAGCGTCGTGCAGTACGAGTACACCACCTTCGACCAGCTCGACTCGGTGCGCGTGAACGGCAAGACGCAGGCGAAGTACTTCTACAGCGGCTCCCGCCTGGCTCCCGACAGTGTGCGCACCGATTCGATCACGGTGACGCGCTTCACCTACGATTCACGGGGCCGGACGCTCACCGTGAAGGACGCGGCGAATGCGACCGTCACGACGACCTACGAGACGACCCATGCGAACGCCGCCTCCGTCGCGAGAACGGCCAGCGGCGTGGCGTCCTCCACCGCGAGCACCACCTACGACGGCAGCGGGCGACCGCAGATCGTGACCGATCCGCTCGGGCGCGTCTTCAGAACCTATCGCGACGCTCTCAATCGGGACACGCTCCAAGTCGCGCCCGATACCACCGCAAAGACGCGCCACAGGTACGCGGACGTGGCGGGGACCGATACGGTGATCGATGCGAACGCGCAGAAGTACACCACCGTTCGGAACGCCCGTGGGTGGGTGGTCCGCGCCGTCGACCCACTCGGGAAGGCGGATAGCGTTCGGTATGATCGGCTCGGGCGACCCACGCGACTCTATGGGCGGCGCGGAGACCTCGTGACGATAGCGTACGACGGCCTCGATCGCCCGACGGTACGCACGGACAGCGCACCCGGTGGAACCAAGAACACCACGACGTTCGCGTACGACCCGAACGAGAAGTGGGTGGCGGTTGAGAACGCCGAGAGCGTCGATACGCTGCTGGTGGACCACGCCGGGCGCCCGACGCTCACGACCACGGTTCGGGCCGGGCGGATCTTCCGGATCGGGTACGGCTACACTGCCGGGAGTCTCACCGATCAGATCACGGTCCGGCGGGACAGCGCCTCCGCGATTCCTTGGGCCGACACGATCAACGTCGGCTACAGCGGCGCGCGGCGCGCGTATCAGCTCGTGGACTTCGGCAACAAGACCACGACCATGCTCGTCGACGCCGCTGGGCGTGAGATCACCGACTCGCTGCCCACGAGTACGACGCCGGCCTCGAAGGTCCGGAAGTCCATCGGGTATTCCGCGGCGAGCCAGGGCCTCACGGAAGCGTTCAGCGGCAGCGCCGCGACCGCCCTCAATCGCACCTACGGTGGCTACGACGCAACCGATCGTATCGGGACCATCCTGCGGCCGACGGGCACG
>JAYTDH010000263.1:0-2282 GCA_043736095.1 Gemmatimonas sp. | reverse complement strand
CGATGGTGATGCGCGCCAGTGGTAACTCGCGCCCTGCACGCTCCGGCCACTCGACCAGCACAATTCCCGAGTCGCGGAGTAGATCGTCCCAGCCAAGCTGCGGCAACTGCGAGGGATCGCGCAGCCGATACAAGTCGAGATGATGCACGGGGCCACGAGGCGAGGTGTAACTGTGCACTAGCGAATACGTGGGACTCGTCACGGCGTCGGTGACGCCGATTCCGTCGGCGATGGCCTGCACGAGCGTGGTCTTCCCCGCACCGAGTTCCCCCTCGAGCGTGATGAACGCGGGTGCCTTGAGTGTCGCGCCATACGCGCGTCCCCACGCGAGCAACGCGTCGAGTGTGAGCTCAGCGCTTGGCACGTCCACTCTTTGCCGCCTTGTCTCCCATCGCGGCTTTGAGATCGAAGAGCTCGTCGCGCAACCGCGCGGCCGTCTCGAAGTCGAGGTTTTTCGCGGCGGTGCGCATCTCCTCCTCGAGCTTCAGCACCAATGCTGGAAGATCGTCAGTCCCGTACGCCCGCTGCGCCTCGGCCACCTTCTTCTGCTTCTTCCCGCTGGTACGTGACGCCTCGCGTTCGTTGGAGCCATCGCGCGCGTCGGCAACGCGCGTACTGAAGCGGACTTGGTCGAGACTCTTCTGTACGCCGGCCGGAATGATCCCATGCACGCGGTTGTGTTCTTCCTGAACGGCGCGCCGCCGCGAGGTCTCATCCAGACAGCGCTGCATCGAACCCGTGATGCGGTCAGCGTAGAAGATCGCGCGCCCGTCGACGTGGCGGGCCGCGCGCCCCACGGTCTGGATGAGCGAACGATCCGACCGCAAGAAGCCTTCCTGGTCCGCGTCGAGGATCGCGACAAGCGAGACCTCAGGAAGATCAAGCCCCTCGCGGAGCAGATTGATTCCAATCAGCACGTCGAACTCGCCGAGGCGTAGGCCGCGCACAATCTCCATGCGTTCAATCGCGTCGTTGTCCGAGTGCATGTACCGCACGCGCACGCCGACCTGCGCGAGATAGTCCGTGAGATCCTCGGACATCCGCTTCGTGAGTGTTGTGACGAGCACGCGCTCGCCACGACGTTCGCGCAATCGGATTTCGTGCAGCAGGTCGTCGACCTGTCCCTTGACCGATCGGATCTCGATAATCGGATCGACGAGGCCAGTTGGCCGAATCACCTGCTCCACGACGACACCTTCGGAGAGCTTGAGCTCGAGATCGCCGGGCGTGGCGCTCACGTTCACCGCGCACGGTGTGAGCGCGAGGAACTCGTCGAACATCAGCGGGCGATTGTCGAGCGCACTGGGGAGACGAAACCCGTACTCGACCAGCGTCGTCTTGCGCGCGCGGTCGCCATTGAACATTCCGCCAATCTGCGGGAGCGTCACGTGCGACTCGTCCACGATGACGAGGAAGTCATCGGGGAAGTAGTCGAAGAGGGTCGCGGGACGATCCCCGGGCTTCCGACCCGCGAGTACGCGCGAATAGTTCTCAATGCCCGGGCAGGTGCCGATCTCCATCATCATCTCGAGATCGAAGTTCGTGCGGCTCTCGAGGCGCTGCGCTTCAAGGAGCTTTCCGGACTCCTTGAGTCGCGCGAGCCGCTCGACCAGTTCGGCTTTAATCTCGATGGCGGCGCGTTGCAGGCTCGGACGCGTGGTGACGAAGTGCTTCGCGGGATAGATGGCCGTGCGCTGCAGCGGAACGATGACCTGCCCCGTGAGCGGATCGATCTTGCTGATCTTCTCGATCTCATCGCCGAACATCTCGATGCGCACCGCCTGCTCTTCGTACGCCGGCAGGATCTCCACTGTGTCTCCGCGCACGCGAAACGTCCCGCGATCGAACGAGACATCATTGCGCCCATACTGAATCGCGACGAGCGCCTTGAGGATGTCGTCGCGCGGAATCTGCTGGCCGACGGCGAGCTGCACCATCGACGCCTTGTACGTCTCTGGATCACCGAGGCCGTAAATCGCCGACACCGTGGCGACAATAATCACATCATCGCGCTCCATCAACGACGACGTCGCGCGCAGGCGCAGCCGATCGATGTCCTCGTTAATCGAGGCGTCCTTCTCGATGTAGGTATCCGATGACGGGACGTACGCCTCTGGCTGGTAATAGTCGTAGTACGAGATGAAGTACTCGACCGCGTTGTTCGGGAAAAATCCCTTGAGCTCGCCGTACAGCTGCGCGGCGAGCGTCTTGTTGTGCGAGAGCACGAGCGCGGGCTTTCCCCACTGGGCGACAACATTCGCCATCGTCATCGTCTTTCCCGA
>JAYTDH010000262.1:0-1570 GCA_043736095.1 Gemmatimonas sp. | reverse complement strand
CGCGGGTTGGCACTGACTCGCGGCGACTGGTGCTTGGTGTGATGCTCGCCACGGGATTCATCTCGATGTGGATCTCGAACACTGCGACCGCGGCGATGATGTATCCGATTGCCTTGGCGATTGGTTCGTTGTACGGGGATAGCGCGGCCGCGCGCAGTCAACGCGTCGCCCTGCTGCTCGGTGTCGCGTTCGCGGCGAGCATTGGCGGCATGGGCACGTTGCTCGGCACGCCCCCCAACCTGATTCTCGCCGGCGCAGCGAAAGAGTTGATTGGGGTGAATCTCGATTTCTTCACCTTCCTCAAGTTTGGGCTTCCGGCGACTATCATTTTGCTCCCCGCCTGCTGGGCGCTACTCGTGTTCGGTTTTCATCGCGAGCGTTTGGAGATGGGTGAAGAGGGTCTCCGTGCGCTCGAGGCGCGCCGCGTGGCGCTGGGGAAGCTTCGGGGCGGCGAGAAGCGGGTTCTCGTCATCTTCGTGATTACGGCACTCGCGTGGTTCTTCCGCGAGCCCAAGGATATCGGCGCGCTGCATATCTTCGGGCTCACCTCGCTCCTGCCTGCTCTGACCGACGCGGGAATCGCGGTCATCAGCGGTATCGCGCTCTTCTTGATTCCCTCTGGCGGTGAGGCCTCGCGCCCGTTGCTCACCTGGCGCGAAGGCCGGCAGATCCCATGGGATGTACTTCTGCTCTTTGGCGGCGGACTCTCCCTCGCGGCCGCGATGGAATCGAGTGGACTGGCCGCGCGAATTGGCGACTGGATGGGTGGATTGCATGGGCTTCCACTGCCGATTGTGTTGCTCGGCGTGTCCGTCGTGACCGTAATCGTCTCGGAGCTGGCGTCGAATGCCGCGACCGCGGCGATGGGGATGCCGATCGCGGTCGCGCTCGCCGCGGCGCTTGGCCAACCGCCGCTGTTGCTGATGCTCGTCATCGGGCTCAGCGCCTCGGTGGGCTTTGCGATGCCGATGGCCACGCCGCCCAATGCCATCGTGTTTGGCTCCGGTGAACTCACCGTGCGCGAGATGGCGCGCGCCGGACTTGTGCTCGATGCAATCGCGATAGTCACGGTGGTTGGCGTGATTTTGGTGATGTTCTAGTGCGCACGTACACGTTCGTGGCGGACACGGACTCGATCGAGGCGTTGCGACATCTGCGTGGCGGGTGGGCGGGATGGGAGATTGCCGAGGGGGAGTTTCGCGTGCGCCTCCGAGCGGGCGGCACCGTGCGTGCGCACGTGGATCGCGCCGAGATCGAGCCGGCATTCGAGGTCGCGTGCCTTGTGGCTGATTTCGTCGCGGAGGAATCCACCCTCCCACTCCGCGACTCGCCGTTCACCTCACAGGGAAACGACATCACGATGTTCCGTGGCGTGACCTGGCTGGAACTGCGGCCCGATCTGGGGCCGGAGCATTCCATCCAGTTCAGCGCGATTCCGGGAATCGAGATCCCCGAGTCCGCGCTCGCGAAGTGCGATTTCACCGATGCCTTCTGCGTGACCTCGGAGAACGGTGCGCTGGTGGTGCGGCTCGCGTTGCGGCCGGGCTGGCTTGAAGTGCTTGAGGATCCA